>JAZUIT010000337.1:0-3151 GCA_045642385.1 Acutalibacteraceae bacterium | reverse complement strand
TTCTCTTAATGGCTCGGCATTAACGGTGTCTCCGCTATAAAATTTCCCTTGAATGATATAAACTGTACATACCTGATTATCAATATACACAGCATCTATCTGCTTATCCCCAGCTCCATCGGTAATACATTCTTTGGCTTCAAAAGTATCCAAATTATGAATATTTCTCAAATACCATGCCACAAAGCGCTGACCATCATTCGGAAAATTATTTTTATAATAATCATTGCTAATATCTTTTTTTATCTGATCGTACATAACTTCCTCCTGTATATATTTGTTAAAGTTTGTAACCTATAAAACGAGCTTATATCATCCAAATCGGGACAATTAAATTATCCTTATCAAAAGCACCAAGCTGTTCTGCCATACAGAGAACAGCACTTGTGCCTACCTCAATGGGTGCTTTGTCTATTACGCCGAAGGTTTTGATAATACGTTTATCGGGTGTGGCGGTTTTCTTAATTTCAAGAGGACAGAGCTTGCCGTCGCCTTCAATAATTACATCTATTTCTTTTGCATCTCGGTCACGGTAATAATAAATATACGGCTCAAGACCTGAGTTCTGATAGCTCTTCATTATTTCCGAAACGGTATAGTTTTCAAGCAATGCACCGTTCATTGCACCGCTTTCGGCAATTTCAGGTGAAGACCATTTTGTAAGGTAACAGACAAGCCCGGTATCATAAAAATAAACTTTGGGAGTTTTAACGGTTCTTTTCAGCACATTGTTTGAATAAGGGTGCAGCAAGAAAATGATGCCAAGCGTTTCAAGGATATTTGTCCAGGATTTTGCAGTCTGAATATCAATGTCGGCATCCTCTGCAAGTGCAGAATAATTTAAGGTCTGTGCGGCTCTTGCAGCCATTGCGGTTACAAAACGATTGAATTTCAATGCATCGATTGTACCAGACAACTCTCTGACATCACGCTCAATATAAGTTGAAATATATGAAGAATAGTAAATATCTCTGTCTTCAAAATTACCGCTTACTATTCCCGGCATACTGCCTTTCCATATTTTTTCAAACATTTTGGGTGTAGTTACTGTTTTTATTATTTTGCTCTCATTAACAAGAGTTTCAAAATTTGTTGTAAAAGGTATCGGAGTTCTTCCGTCTATTTCACGGGCCGACATAGGTGACATATGAAGCAAAGCAACACGGCCTGCCAAAGATTCCTGGACGCCCTGCATCAGTCTGAATATTTGTGAGCCTGTCATCCAGAAATCTCCGGGATTATGATATTTATCAATATGAATTTTTATATATGTGAACAGTTCGGGAGCATACTGAACCTCATCAATAAGAATCGGCGGTTTATGAAGCTGAAAAAACATGGCAGGGTCATTCTTTGCCATTTCTCTGATATTAAGGTCATCAAGCGTTACATATTCACGACCAATGTTTTCTTTTTCGGCAAGCTGTTTGAGCATAGTTGTCTTACCCGACTGACGAGGTCCGGTTACAAGAACAGCCGAATATGATTTTGACAAAGAAAGAACCTTGTTTTCCAAATGTCGATTGATGTATTTCATATTTGCCTCCGAAAAGATCCATACATATTTACATTATAATTATATCCATTCAGATAGGCTATGTCAACAATAATTTCGGCAAATTTTATATATTTTCAAAAATCTGCCGAGAAATAAAAGCGAAGTCATATTCCAGACTTCGCTTTTCAAAATTATTTTGTTGATTCAAACAGCAAGCCTACTGCCAGCCGAAATCCGTACTTAAATGCTTCTGCCTCTGCGATGGAGTGCATTTCGTTGATAATATCATCATATTTCACAAGCTGCTCGTTTTGCTCTGTGGTAAAACTTTCGGAGAGAGCATCCCGACTTTTGGCCATAGAAGAAACCAATTTTTTTGAAGTGTAAATTATCGCTTAAAAACTGTTCGGACGGTGCGATATTTCCATACCACAAATCTTCAAGTACAGTCATACATAAATCAGCTCCATATTTACAATTTCCATAGCACGATTGCGGATATTATTCATTTTCTGTACCCAGAGCATTTGATCATCGGTTTTGAGCTGTTCGGTTATGCCCTCATTTTCGGCAAGTTGTTTTACGAGCCGAATAAACATATCATCCGCCTGTTCATTTAAATCAGCAAGATAAGTCTGCAATGTACCGTTCATCTGCATAATTGTAAAGATTGCTTTATTACGTTCCATAAGATAACGTTTGTGCCGCATACCCCATATGCCGATAGAGCGCTGTTCTTTTTCGGGTGGTAAAATCAAATCGGGTATAAGATAATCTCCCATTTTGGTATAAGTAATATCTGTTTTCGGCATAAAAAATCCTCCTTAAATTTGATGACTGAAGCATATCAGATTCGGGAGGATTTGTTAATTATGCGATTTTTATGTGAAATTTTTGTTGCTTTTACATAGCGTTTTTTAAATCATATTGGCATACTTTTGGCATACTCGAAAACGGGAACCCTTGATATTACTGGGTTTTTGGGGCGTTGAATCCACCCTCTCCCACCAAAGACGAGGTTTTATGCCTCGTCTTTTTGTTTTGTGTTGACACACAAGTACAGCGGATATAAAATAAAAGCATACTGACAGGAGGTATTTTTATGAAAATAATGACTAAACCCGAATACGAAAGATGGACAGCCTCTACAAGAGATGAACGTATGAAGTGATGGAGAGAAGCCAAGTTCGGTATGTTTGTGCATTACGGACTTTATGCGATGATAGGCAGAAATGAATGGGCGCAGGCTGATGAAAATATTCCGCCCGAAGAGTATGCAAAGCTTGCAGATGATTTTCCGTATAAAAAAGGTATGGCTGAGGAATGGGTCAAGCTTGCAAAGGCCTCCGGCATGAAATATATTGTACTGACAACAAGGCACCATGACGGCTTCAGCCTGTGGAATTCAAAGGTCAATCCCTTCAATTCGGTCAATTACGGCCCTAAAACGGATATTGTAAAGGAATTCACCGACGCCTGCAGAAAACACGGCATGAGAATCGGTCTTTACAATTCACTTATGGACTGGCATAATCCCGATGCGTTTGAATGTATGTCGGACAAAGCGGCCTATGACCGCTTTATTGAATACACTTACGAACTGAACCGTGAACTGATGACTAACTACGGAAAGATAGATATTCTGTGGTATGA
>JAZUIT010000336.1:0-6696 GCA_045642385.1 Acutalibacteraceae bacterium | reverse complement strand
AAAAAAATATGTATAATATCTATAACTATTTATATCTTGGAGAGGAGACAATCTTTTATGGATGACCCCGGGCCCGGTAGTATTGTTTTTCAGTTGTTGCTGTTATTAGTACTGATTTTGATTAATGCATTTTTTGCAATGTCGGAAATTGCAATAATCTCACTCAATGATACGAAAATTGAGAAAATGGCTGAAGAAGGACACAAAAAGGCTAAAAAAGTAATGAAGCTTACTAAAAATTCGAGTAAGTTTCTTTCAACAATTCAGATAGGTGTAACCCTTGCAGGATTTTTAACATCCGCTTCCGCTTCGCAGGTTTTTGCCGACAAGCTTACAAAAGCACTGTTAAATTTAAGCTTTATACCTGAAACCGCTACCGGTGCGGTAAATGCGGTGTCTGTTGTACTCATTACAATCATTATGTCCTATTTTTCACTTGTTCTGGGTGAGCTTGCACCGAAAAGAATTGCAATGCAAATTCCCGAAAAAGTGTCATTTGCTGTCGTGGGAGTTTTATTGTTTGTCTCCAAAATTTTAAGTCCCTTTATTAAAATTCTTTCGCTTTCAACTAACGGTGTTGTGCGTATTTTCGGCTTTGACCCCAATGCGGACCAGGAATCCGTTACAGAAGAGGAAATCCGCATGATGGTTGATGTAGGCGGAGAAAACGGTGTTTTCGAAGATGCTCAGAAAGAAATGATTAATAACATTTTCGAATTTGACGATATTGATGTAGGCGATATTATGACCCACCGAACCGATATGGTTGCGGTTGATGTTGAATCGGCGTTGGAAGATGTTGTCAATGTTGCAATTGAGGACGGCTATTCAAGAATACCCGTTTATGAAGAAGACCAGGATAATGTTATCGGTATTGTGTATGTCAAGGATTTACTGAAATACATCGGTACCGAGCTTCCCAAACAAATTACCTTGCGTGATTTATTAAGAAAAGCATATTATGTTCCCGACACCAAGCCCTGTGACGATTTATTCAAGGAGCTTTCCGAAAGTCATATTCAGATGGCAATTGTTGTTGACGAATACGGCGGAACGGCGGGTATTGTCACCATGGAGGATTTGCTGGAATCCATTGTCGGTAATATTCAGGACGAGTATGACAACGAGGACGAGGAAATTTCTAAAATTGATGAAAAAACCTTTACCGTTGACGGAACTGCTGCAATTGACGAGGTCGATGACCTTGTGGGTGTGGAAATTCCCGAGGGTGACTATGACACCTTGGGCGGTTTTATTATAAGCCTTTTGGGTTATCTCCCCAAAGAGGACGAGGAAACCGTTGTTGAATACAAAAACCTCAAATTTACGGTTCTGAGTGTAGAGGAACGCCGTATAAATAAGGTTAAGGTTGAAATCCTTGAAATTGAAGATGACGGGGATTATGACGAGGATGAAAAATCCAAGCCGCGTGACAGGGAAAAATTAAAGAAAATAAAAGAAGATTAACAAGAGGTGAAGACGGAAACATTCTATATGGGGTGGTTTCCGTCTTTTAAAAAATAATAATGAGGATTTTATATTATGAGTTTAATTAAACTTGAAAATGTTTCAATCAAACACAAGATAAAAAAAGAAAAAATTACTCTGTTTGAAAATGTAAATATTACCGTTGAAAGCGGTGAATTTTGTGTAATTACAGGTCCGTCAAATTGCGGAAAAAGCACTTTGTTAAAAGTTATTGAGGGTATTAAAAAGCCCACCGAAGGCAAAGTGATTTTTAACGAAAAAGATATTAATAAACTGAGCAAAAAAGGACTTGAAGAGCTTTACCGTGACGAAATTGCCATTGTAAATTCGGATAATAATTTTTTTGAAGATTTATCCGTACTTGAAAATTTCAATGCGGCAGTTAAGCATTGTAAAAAAAGCCTTAATCCCAACAGCGCTTTGAAAATTGCAGGGCTTGATGACAGAGCTATGAGCTATCCTCAGGAGCTTTCAAATACTCAACGGCAAAGCTTTGCCATTGCCATGGCTATTGCAAAACAACCTAAGCTTATTATTTGTGACGAACCTATTGCCGCTTTTGACAGAGAAAATTCAACCCGTATTATTAAATTACTGTCGGAAGCCTGTAAAAAAATAAACACCTCCGTAATTTATGCAACTACAAACAGTTCTGCCACAGTTTTTGCAGACAAAAGTTACTGTTTTGAAGATAAAACTGTAAAGGAAAATCTTAATCAATGAATACAATATTTTTCAGAAGCACTTACAAAAAGATTATATGCTTCATAGCTTTGCTTTTAGCAGTTGCTTTGGGAACAAGTATGTTTTTGTGTTTAAACACATTAACTCCCGCCGTAAAGCAATCGTTAAATAATTATCTTGAAAAATCAAATTTGATGGATGTTAAGCTTACCTCCACCATTGGTTTTTCAAAGGCTGATGTTGCCGCTGTTTCAAAGCTCGACTCGGTCAGTGCGGTTATGCCGGTAAAAACCGTAAATACGGTTCTGAACTTTAACAATAAACAGATTGTTCTTTCAAACGGTCATAATGCAACTGCGGTGTTGTCATCTGTTGAGCAGGAAAATTTCGACAATAAAACTCCGAATAAAAATTATATAAACAGGTTAAGTCTTGTTTCCGGAAATTTTCCTGAAAATTCAAATGAATGTGTTGTAAACACAGATGCCTGCAAAATAAAAGACATTAAAATAGGCAATAAAATTACCCTCACCGGTGATGGCGAGAATATTGACAATAAGCTTAGAAATACTACTCTTAAAATTGTCGGAACAGTAAATGTACCTACCTGTATTTCAAAAAGCATTAATGATGAAACTGTCGGAAGCGGCGATTTGAGCGCGTATATTTTTGTGCCGGAATTGAATTTCACCACAACGGATTATACCGAAATATATGTAAAACTCAATGGGCTTGATAATTATAATTATTCGGGTAAAAAATATTTTGACGCTGTTCAAAAATTTTCCGAAAGCGCTTCAAGCTTAGGTGATAAGCGGCTTGACCGCAGAATTGAAATCGTATCAGCCATTGCACAGAAACAGGCTGACAAGGATATGGCGGAATTAGATGCATATCAAATCAGGTACAATAAAACTTTATCAAAGCTCAAAGCCCGTATTGCGGAACTTAAAAGTTTTACCGAACAGGGTGGAAAATTACTTGCCGCAAAACAGGCTCAGATTGATAATTCTATGACTGATGCTCAGAAGGAATTGCTTTCAAAGCAATCCGAATATTCTGAAAACTATGACAAATATATGGCTGAACTCAAACAATACAAAGCGGACAAGGCAGCCCTTGAAAAAGAAAGAAAGTCTTATGAGGGAAAAGATATAGAAATCAACAATAAAATCAACGCACAAAAGGAAGTCGTTGATGCGGTTGAATTAAGGCTGCAAATTGCCGATGATAATGTTCAGCTTTGTAAGGATGTTGTCGAGGGACTCAGCAATCCTGCCAAAATGCCGGATTTTGAAGAAATTATTCTCAATATTGATTCTTCAAATTATGATTTGGAATTTGTGCAGGAGCTTCAACGGTTATCCGAGGACACAAGCGGAATTTTGCCGAGACTCACATTGGTGCAAAAGCAGTCTGAATATTCAACAATAAACAACGAATATAAATCCGAAGCAGCCAAGCTTAACGAGTTAAAAACAGAGCTTGAAGAATACAACAAAAAAACAGCTGAATTTAATGTTCGTGAAAAATCTCTCGAAAAACAAAGCGAGGAATTAAAAAAGAAAAGAGCAAAAATGATTTCCGATAACAATTTCCTGCTTGACGGGGAAAATACTCTTTCCGATAAATCTTTAAACCTCGAAGAAGAGCTTGCCGCTTTACAGGTTAAGGTTGCAAGTGCGGCACAGGAATATTCCGAAGCGAAGCTGAAATATGTTACATACAAAAATCAGGGTATCAATAAAATCGAAAACCTGAACCGTTCAATTGAATCAAACATTGCACTTTCAAAAATGGCAAATACTGCTACCTGGGATACATCCGATGTCCGGTCAATTAACGGGTACAGTCAGCTTGAGGAAACAGTTGAAACCGTGAAAAAAGTTTCGGCGGTTCCTGCATACATTGCATTGATTTTAACGGTTGCTTTATCAATAGCCGTTATGTACAGATATGCTGTTTCACAGGAGGAAGTTTTAGGTAAGCTAAGATTGTTGGGACACAGCACAAAAGCAATCAGCTTTTTCGCATTACAGACTTTTATTCCGACACAATTTTTTGCATGGCTTTTGTCGGTTATGGCGGCTACATATCTGTTGCCGGTGGGTGTTAAAAAAATCCTTGATGCAAGATTTAATATTCCCGAAGTCACAGCAAAAGCCGAACTGAAATACCTTATTATTTCTGCCGTGGCAGTTATCGGTATAACTATGATTGTTTCGGTGTTCGCCGTATCTGTTTTAACATCCGGCTGCCCGAGGAACAGAATAATTTTCAGAAACAGAGTGCCGTCAAAATTATCTGCCAAACGAAAGAAAATAATAATTTCCGAGGCAGCTGTTTTCGCACTTTCAATGATACTTACCGTAACCACATTGATATCATATTCAGGCGGAAGAACACAGAAAAATTTTATTGCAAATTATGATGCATCTGCCGAGCTTGTTTATCCTGTAAACTATGAGGATGAAACTATTTTCTATGATAAAAATATAAGAAGTACATTGTTTGCAGAAAAAATTTCAATACTCACAGAGCCGGAATATAATATTTTTGTTTTGTCAAATTCTGATAAATTCAATCTGTTTTTTAATACAAAACAAAGAATTGCTAAGGACGGGGTTATTATTACTGAAAAGCTTTCAAAAGAATTGGGAGCAAATGTGGGAAGAAAAATTTCCATAACCCTGCCCGCCGGTGCCAAGGCTGTTGTTACCGTAAAAGGAATTACAAGCGATACCACCGAAAGCTCTATGTATATGTCCGGTGAATATTTTGAAAATAATTTCTGTGAAAACAGACTGTACAACTGTGTGTTTTTGCAATTTACCAAAAACAATACTCCGCAATCCGATATTGCACAGGAGCTTATAAAAAGCGCTTCTGTAAATAAAATTGTTCTTACACAGAAAACCTTACAACAGCTTGAAAGGAACAGAAATACTGCCAACACGGTTTTAATTTCAACCTGCGTTATTTCTGTTTTGTGGACGGCTATGAATATGCTTTCCGTGCGTGTTGCGGATATTGAAATCAAACGAAAACGAAAGAAAAAATAAGGAGAACTTACTTTGAAATATGCAGTAATTTTATATGACGGTATGGCAGATTATCCCGTACCGGCATTGAACGGAAAAACACCTATGGAGGCGGCAAAAAAACCGAACTTTGATGCACTTGCACAGAAGTCCGAGGTTGGAATTGTAAAGACCGTTGCAGATGGATTAAAGCCGGGAAGTGATGTTGCAAATTTAGCCGTTATGGGCTATGATGCAAAAAAATATTACACCGGTCGCTCACCCTTGGAGGCTGTAAGCATAGGTGTTAAAATGGATGATACCGATGTTGCATTAAGATGTAATCTTGTAACATTATCCGATGAAGAAAATTATGAAGATAAAAAAATGCTTGACTATTCCGCAGGGGATATTTCCACAGCGGAAGCGGCGGAATTAATAAAAACGATTGAAGAAAAATTAGGAACAGATATTTATAAATTTTACAGCGGTGTTGCATACAGACACTGTCTTTTATGGAAAAACGGAACTCTTGATTTAGGAAAAATGACACCGCCCCACGATATTTCCGGTAAGGTTATCGGGGAATATCTGTCGCAAAGTGAAAACGCAAAAGACCTAATAAAAATGATGAAAAAAAGTGTGGAAATTCTGAAAAATCATCCTGTGAATTTAAAACGAATTTCCGAGGGCAAATTGCCTGCAAATTCAATCTGGTTATGGGGTGAAGGCAGTAAGCCGATTTTGCCGAAATTTTATGATTTATATTCTGTCAGCGGAAGTGTTATTTCCGCAGTGGATTTGTTAAAGGGCATCGGTATTTCCGCAGGAATGAACACTCCCGAAATTGAGGGTGCAACGGGATATATTGATACAAATTTTGAGGGCAAGGCGAAAGCTGCCGTGGAAGAATTAAAAACCGTTGACTTTGTTTATGTTCATATTGAAGCTCCGGACGAATGCGGTCACAGAAATGAACCCGAAAACAAAGTCCGTGCAATAGAATTAATTGACGAAAAAGTGTTGCCGGTTATCGTGGAAGCTTTGGAAAAATATGACGATTATAAAATTATGATTTTACCCGACCACCCAACACCAATTACCACAATGACACACGCCTCCGACCCGGTTCCCTATATGATTTATCAAAAAAGCAAACCGCAACAGGGCGTTCAGTCAATAAATGAAAACTCAGCAAAAGCAACAGGAAATTACATAGAAAAAGGTTATACTCTTATGAGTAAATTTATCGGAAAAGGTGAATAAAATGAAAGAATTTAATATCAACACAAAATGTATACAGTCCGGTTACACACCCAAAAACGGTGAACCGAGAGTAATGCCTATTATTCAAAGTACCACATATAAATATGAAACTTCAGAAGCTATGGGCAGGCTTTTCGATTTGCAGGATGAGGGATATTTTTATACAAGACTTCAAAACCCCACTAACGATTATGTTGCAAAAAAAATTGCAGATTTAGAGGGCGGCGTTGCCGCAGTT
>JAZUIT010000335.1:0-17616 GCA_045642385.1 Acutalibacteraceae bacterium | reverse complement strand
TTTATCGTTTTCTTTTTGGCAAAGATATGCAGTTTTTTCGTAACTTCGTCCTTGTTCTTTGATATGTATTCGGATAAAGTGTGCAGATAACGGTAATACCAACCTGCACCGTTTTCATCAACAATATTGGGAAATTTAGAGTTAAGCTCCGGAAACGATGTGTGAAATCTGAAATTCTTGTCTGTAACGCTTTCTGTCGGAATACTGCACCAAGCACAAAGAAAATCTCTTGCATCCCCGGCTTGTAAATAAACATCATCATTCCTTAATGTACCGTCATTGTTATGAAACAAAAAACCTCTTGCAAGGATTGATAAAATTCGGTTAAAGCCCTTGTTCTTCTTTATCATAGTTGTGGTAAACCGTCCCATAAATGCTGTTGAATGTTTATCTGTCGCATTGAAAACGGGTTTATCTGTGTATGCTTTAAATTCAAGCCATTCATTTGTCATTTGCTTCACCTTGCCTTCTTAACAAATCTTTCAATGTGAGTATAATACGCATCATAGAGAAAATCACGCTTGCCCAGAGCTACAATATATTTTACCGACATATTAAGCGAAATAATATGTGTTTCAAGTATTCTTGCTGCTTCTGCCGCAACTGTTTCTCTGTAATCTGTACCCACCGGATTATTTATATACGCTCTTATCATTCGTCTTAATTCAGGGGAATCATTGGGATAGTGCATTGTTGAGTCATTGTATGCAATATTGTAATTGTGTATTTCTGTTATTATGTCCGAAAGCAACCTGTATCCGCCGTGCCGAAAATCTGTAAGTATGTCATAGTATTGTGCATATTCTTCTTCGGGTAGTAATTTTACAAGAAAAGCATATCTGTCATCCTCTTTCATAAGATGCCAGTTTTCACTCCTTATTGCCGAATATATTTCTTCAACTCTTTCCGGCGGTAAGTCGATAAATATACCGGAAAGTTCATCTGCATCATACTCATTTTCCCTGTCCTGCATATACAGTATTCTGTTTATATCGTTGTGCTTTGCTTTTATGCCGCTGACAGCATTACGGCGTATGCGTATTCGTTTAAGACAGGTTTCATAATCTCCGATTATCCTTGATACATAATCGAGTATTTTAGGGTCAAGTTTTTTCTCCCAGCCTTCTTTTTCTGCAAAGGTAAATAATTCGCTTGCTTTGGCAGGTTTGTATTTTATCCTCGGAGTATTCTTTTTAAGCATTCTTGCAAAATACGGAAGTTTTTCAAGATTTGAACTAATATTCTCCCAATCTGTATTTTTAAAATATGTTTTAAACCGTTCATCATATGAAGCTTCATACCAACGGCGTTTTTGCTCTGATTTTTCAATAAGTGTTTTGTATTTAAGAAACGGTGTTCTTACGACACGGTTGGTTTCCAAATATTCAGATAAATCAGGCTTTATACCGCTTTTTGCGGAATCTATTTCAAGTCCGGTTAATATTTCAAGCACCTCGGTATCCTTACGGTACTGTTCTTTTATGTCGTAATCCGTATTTTCATCGTATGCAATAATACTTCTGTCAAGTGCGGCATTGGAAATCTGACCTACACGGGAGGAAAAAGTATTTCTCACAGTTTCAAATCTTCTGTACCAGTTATGAGAATCAGCAATTACGGGTTTGGCAGACGGTATATTCAATAAAGGGAGATTGTTTTGAGTTACGCTGTTATTAAGTATGGGTTCTGCAACGGTTTTTATCATATCACCGTCAAAGTCAGCACCTCCGAGCCTTTGAGCAAGAAGTGATACTGAATTTATCATAATGACATCTGTAAGCTTACCGAGATATTTTTTTCTGAAATAACCGATTTTTGGAGTAGGTTTTACCATAGCTTCCTCATTTCTTGCAATATGAGGATTGCGAAGCAGAGTATATTTATTCTGACTTGAATATATTGACCCCGGTGCATAAAATTCATCTGTTTTCAAAACTTCCGATTGTAACATTTTAAGAATATCGGCATCTCCGTTATTACTTTCAACTATTTCACAGAATAATTCCATAATATCTGCGGCAAAGAAACGGTTATCACCGTCAACAAGTAGCCTGCCGATTGAGTAATCCTTTAACAGCTTTTCTGCGGCATCGTCAAGCTGTTTTACGAAAAACGGCTCATTGATAAAATATGGATTCTTTTTAAGTATCTCTGCAAGATAATAGTTACGGCTTTTTCTTCCGAATGTCCATGCATCTGCTTTATCGGTAAAATACTTAATGCGTGCTTTATTGTCGCACCTTAATTCATAATACTGCTGTTCGGTAGGTTTTGTAAGCCAGTTTCTTTGTTCTTCGGCTGGTGAAGTTTCCCAACCAAGAGGTAAGTCCTCCGGTCTGAACTGCTGCGAAACCATATTTACGGTATTAAGGAATTGATAATTAAGCTGTGTTGTATTTTCGGCTTCTGCTTTATTCACATTAGTTATATATATTGTGTGCTTGTATTCCTTACATCTTTTAATAAATTCTTCCCACGAAACACCGGAGTTGTTTATCCATTTTAAACCTTTAAACTGACTTTCCGTAAGTATCATATCAAGCTCATCAACCTTGTGACTGTTGCCCCATATATCTTTTATTTCGGATAAGCCTGCTGTCAATAAAAGTGTGTTAAAATCAACCTTATGAAGCATTCCCTTGATATACGGCATACGGATTTGAAAAGATGTATGCTTATTCTTGCTTTGAAGTTTTTTATCAATTTCATCGGCAAGCCTACGGGAAACAAGTCCCATACCGTCAAACCGTGTTGTTTCTATATCTCCGGAACATTCAACTCTTTCGTACTTTCTTATTCCGCCTGCACCTGTTACATCTTTTACTGTAACATAATCCACATTGGGTATAATGGCTGTGGGATTGGGTATTATTGCTATTCTGTTCCAAAATGAGCTGTCTTTTAATTCAACACGAACACCGGAAGAAAACATTAAACCGTTATATGCGTACAGCTTTGACAGTTCACATTCTCCGATATTCAAATCCAATGTTATTCTTTTATACAGCTTTTCGTAATAATCTGCCCGAATAAAAGAAAGCTTTGCATTTCTGCTCATACTCGCAGAGCGTTCAAAGGCTACATATCTTTGCTCACCGTTGCCGAAGTTAAGAGTAATACCTTCGGGACGAAACATTGACTCCGCTTTCTTCTGCCGAACAGCATTCTTTTTAGAATCGGTTTTACGGTCAAAAATCCCGGAAAAATCAATAAATACAATTATATCGTACAAATCATTGATAAGGGTATCTTTCTTCGGTTGTAAATAATCATCTCCGAAAAGGACACACATAGCCTGAAAGAACATAGCATTATCATCCTGATATGTATCGCCGTAGTTTTGTAATACACTTGCAGTATGTGTTTTATTAAGGTTGTATGTATAAATATCGCTTTCCTTTTTTGCATAAGCGATTATTCCCCGTGCAGAAAGCATAGGAATACGATACCTGATTTCAGCCATATTGACACCCCCTGTGAAGTATATTCACATTATATATCACCGGCATAAAAATTGCAATAAAAATGCAAAATTCGGGTTTAAGAATACTGCGACATATTTTTATTTTTTTCGACAAAATTTCAAAGGATAAAATACTACTCATAATTTTAATATGTACAGCTCTCTGTCAGTGTTTCAGAGGGCTGTTTTTTTGTTTGAAAAAAGCAAATCCGGCATTTATGAATACTGCGACACATTATTTAAGTTGAGCAGGGTTATTCTATTTCAAAAAACGAAGGAGTGAAGCCAATGAAAACACAAAGCTGTATTTCAACAGTTCTTGATTTAAAAATCCGAACAACCGAACAAATTAAAGAAAAGTTGATATACGGCGGATTAAACCGTTCGGAAAAACCCGAACAAAGTTACAGCTTGTTCGGATAATTTACGAACACACAAACACCCTGAAAACCTGCAAATTATCAATTTGTTCGGATGTTCGGAAAAATATACTGTAAAGGAGAAATATATTTTGGATCCCGATTATTTTAATGACCCGTATTATCTTAATAACTATCATATCTGTATGTACAAGATTGTCAAAGGTAGTGAAGTAGAAATACCTCTCAGTAATTTCACTGCAAGGATAGTTGAAGATATTACAAAAACAAACGGTGCGGAAACAGAACGAAGCCTCGGCATTATCGGAGAAGACGAAAACGGAAAACCGCTGGGCAAGATAACAATTCCGCTTGAAAAGTTCGACCGTATGGACTGGCCGAAAGAAAAATGGAATATGAACTGTGTAATCGAATCGGGTTACGGCTGTAAAGACAATCTGCGTCAGGCAATTCAAATGACAGCAAAATATGCAGAGCCTAAAACCGTTTACGGTACTACCGGATGGTGGAAGCAGAACGGACAATGGATATTCTGTATGCCCGGAGATAAAAACAATACCGTTGAATTATGTGAGAAAACAAAAGGCTATTCATTCAATCGAGAGGGTGATATTGATTACACTATGAATGTAATCAAAAAATTACCGTATTCAGTAGCACCTCAAGCAATAATGATGCCTTTAATTGCTTATGTTATGAGCAGTGTTCTTAACTGTTTTTCGGCAAAAGCAGGCAAAGAACCCAAAACAGTAATTATGCTTTACGGAAAAACAGGCTCAATGAAAACAACTTTTGCACAGCTTATTCTTTCCTTTTTCGGCAGGTTTGATGAAGATAACATCCCTATGAACTTCCGAGATACGCCCAAAAGCATACTTGATTATTGCTTTACTCTCAAAGACTGTGCAGTTGTAATTGATGACTATCATCCCGGCTCAAACAGAGAACAGACAAAACAAGATACCACAACTCAGGCACTTATCAGAGGAATATGCAACAGAGAAGCAAGAGGTGCTCTTGACAAAACCGGTAAACAAAGAGCCGCAAAAAGACCTCAATGTAATGCAATTATGACTGCGGAATACTTACCCAATGTAGGTGAAAGCGGTACAACAAGGTTCTTTTCCGTTGAAATGAAAGAAGGCAAAATCAATATACCGGAGCTGACCGAGTATCAGGAATATGCTGCAAACGGAATACTTTCGCATTTTACTTTTCTTGCAACCGAAATGATAAAGGATAAATACCTGAACAAAGAAAACGGTGAACAGGAATTAATTGCGTACCTAAGTAAGTTATTTAAAGATTACAGAGAACTTTTCAGAGAGACGGCACAAAAGCACAATTTCAATATCCGTCCGAGATTATGTGATGACCTTTCAAATCTTCAAATAGGGTGGAAACTTTTTTGTGACACACTTGAACATCACAAAGCAATAAGCAAAAAAGAAAACAGTATTATGCTTTTGAATTTTTTAAACACAATTATACCACTTGCAAAACAGCAGCAATCTATAGCAAACAGTAGTCGGACCCAACACGCCGTATGCACCTTATTTACGGCACATTAAGGCATTTATCGCCTTGATATACGACAGTATAACTGCGGCTCAAAATACCTTACTGCACCGCAACTAAAATACATACGGTGCAAAGCAGTTTTAAAAGAACAAATTTTTTCATAGACAAGGAAACAAGCACAGTAATGCTAACGCATTGCGAGTATTGTTGACGCAGTATATGAGGAAATTTGCTTTTTAAAACCGTATTGTGTTCGACTACTGTTTGCTATTACAGAAACCGAACAACCTACACAAATATTCCTCAGAAAAATATCAACTCTTATTGATGTAGGTAAAGTAAACCTGATAAGCAGAACTGCAATAGCTTGTGAAAAACCTAAAAATCTTATCGGATATTCCGATGATGACAACTTTTATTTTGAACCCGATGAAGCATTTACCGCAGTCATAAAGGCTTGTAATGATTCCGGTGAACACTTCCCTTTGACACAGAAAGCTCTGATTAAAGCTCTCAAAAATGAAGGAATAAGTATCTGTTCAAAGGGTGAATGTACCCGAAATGTAAGGGTGTTCGGCAAAACAAAACGCTTACTTTGTATTGCAAAAGACACCTTACAAGAAAGCGGAATTGACGATTTACCCGATGAAGGAGGTGATGAAAATGCAGATTTAGAATTACCGTTTGGCTCCGGTGAGATAGCAGAAAGCTGATTTAACAGCTCGGTTTCTCTCTTCGACTCGTAAATAAACGAGGACAAATCCCTGCTCTAAACTTACTTATTCAAAAACCAAATTATCTATTGTCCGAAGTTTAGCAAGCATGGGATTTGTATCCGCAAATCCGTAAAAAACAGAAGGTTTTTTACCTTCGGAAAGGGGAAATATTATGGCAAGAAAAAGAAAAAATGATTTTCATGTTTACCTTAATGATGAAGAACTTGAAAAATTAAATGAGCTTTGTAACAAGACCCGGTTTGACAGAAGTAAAATAATACGGTTTTTAATTCTCAGGGTTAAGTTGATTGAAGCTCCGCCTGTTGATTACAAACACTTTATTATTGAGCTTCGCAGAGTCGGAACTAACCTTAATCAGCTCACAGCAAAAGCAAATACAGTAGGTTTTATTGACAGAAAAGAATGTAAAACTGTTCTTGATGAAGTCAGAAAACTTGAGCGTGAAATTGCAAAACAATTCAAAATCGGAAAGCGTGAAAGCTGATGGCAGTTACAAGAATATGGGCTATCAGAGGTTATGTAGGTAATGTTATCAGCTATGCTTCAAACAAAAACAAAACAGATTTTTCTAAATTATCGGAGGACAAACAAGCTCTTTTGCGTTCATTACACTATGCTGAAAACGAGGACAAAACAAAAATAACCGATGAACAAAAGTTACTTGTTGAGGGCATAAACTGCGACCCTGAATTCGCCGCAGAGCAAATGATGAACACCAAAGAGTTATACGGTAAGACTGACGGTATCGTTGCTTATCACGCATATATTTCATTTAAACCAGATGAGGTTTCACCGAAAGAAGCACAAAAAATTGCAATGGAAACGGCAACTGAAATGTGGGGGTGCGGGTCTCCAGTGGAGACCTCTGCACAGCAGAAGCACCGACCGAGCCGGGAGGCGAGACAAGATTATGAAGTTGTAGTTGCAACCCACATGAACGCTCATTGTGTTCACTGTCATATCGTTATAAATTCTGTTTCAATGACTGACGGTAAAAAGATGAACGAAAACCACGCTATGTACCGTCAGTTCAAAGAAGTATCTGACAGGAAATGTCTTGAACACGGTTTATCAGTTATCGAAAATCCAAGAGGTAAACGAGTACCGTATAATGTTTACAAAGCACAGCAAAAAGGCATAAAAACAAAGTATGACTATATTCGTGAAGACATTGATTCTGCTATTTCACACAATCCAAATGTAAATTATTTTCTTGCAGAGTTAATACAAATAGGTTATGTATTTGATAATTTCTATGACCCGAACAGATATGCAACCATAAGACAACGAGGTGATGAACACGGAATACGGCTTGTAAATTTAGGAGAAGAATACACACCCATTGCTATCCAATACCGAATAAAGTATCAGGATAAAAAAACGGTATGGATGAGTTTTTCTGACAACAACAGGAAAAACAATATTATTCGTGAAGAGTTTATGACATACCGATTTAAAGGTGCAGAGTTTTACGAATCAAAATATATTTATGAAAATAACTATGAGTTTAATCAAGCATTAGAATACACAGTAAAAGCGATAACGGGATGTATCCTTTCGGGATGCCCTGTTATCGCTTTATTATTTATCGGCTTGTTATTTGCCGGAGCTTTACTTGACGAATACAATCGCAATCCGCACCCGAAATCACCGTCAATGAGGTTATCTAAACCAAGAATTGAATTTATGTCAAAGCAGATGGATTTAGCTCTTAAAGAAAAGTTTTACAGTTTTGAAGATGTTGAAAAGTTCATTATTTCAACAGGCACAGAGCTTGAAAAGCTCAAATACGAGCGGGGTAAAATCTACAACAAAATCCGAAGATGTACAGACCCCGAGCAGAAAGAAAAATTAATACTTGAAAGAAACAGGCTGACAGGAATAATTACAGAAAAACGAACTGATTTAAACATTGCAAAGAGGATAATTTCCGACAGACCCGACCTTGAAGCAAGAACAAACGAAGAAAAAAAGACTATGAATGAATGGTATTTTATGAAGTCCGTAGAAATACCAACGCCACCCAAAAGCCGTTACCGAGATAACGGTGCAAGATAAAATTTGAAGGAGTGATTATTTTGAAAATTGAAAGTATCAGTATCACAAAACTGCACCTGTTTTGTGAAAATCCATTTAAGGTGCGAAAAGATAAAGCATTTGACGAGCTTGTTGAAAGTGTATCAACTGACGGGATATATGAACCTTTAATCGTATGTCCCGACAAGGACGAAGGCGGATATATCATAATATCAGGTCAGAGAAGATTTGAAGCAGCAAAAACGGCAGGGCTTAATACAGTACCTGCCGTTATTCATGATATGGACAGAGATAAAATGATAATCGCCATTGTTGATAACAATATCTGTTCAAGAGATATTTTGATAAGTGAGAAAGCATTTGCTTACAAGCTAAAAAACGAAGCTTTAAAACATCAGGGCAAACAAAATGAATTAACTTCGGGACAACTTGTCCCAAAGTCGGATGATAACCGTACAACAGCACAGATTGGAAATGAAAATGGTGAAAGTTACAAAACAGTTCAGCGTTATATCCGCTTAACTAATCTTATTCCTGAATTGCTTGATTTAATGGACGGAAGAAAAATTGCCTTTTCGGTAGGTGTAGAACTTTCATACCTTGACGAAGAAAAACAGTATTTTATTCTGAATTTAATTGAAGAACTTGACTGTACCCCGTCATATTCACAGGCAAACCATATCCACAAAGATTTTATTGAAGGTGTTTTGACTGATGATTCTATTACAAGAATGATGTCAACAGACAAGCCGAATCAAAGACCTGTTTACAAAGTGCAGGCTGAAAAGCTTTCACGGTTTATAAGACCTGATACTTCACCGAAACAAGCAGAAGATTTTATCATTAAGGCTTGTGAGTATTATTCAAAATACTTGTTACGTCAGCGAAACAGGAATGAGAGGTAAAGGAGGTGAGAGTATGGAGAATAGCAATGATTTAATAAAAATGGCAAACGAAAAGATTGCATTTAAAAATACAATAAAGTTTATTGCAGATATGATTATCAAATATGGAGATATGATTAAGCCTGCAACAACGGAAGATATTATGGAGTATTTTAATAAGAAAAACAAAAAGCCAGCTTAACAAATTTTGTGCGAAGCGGGTAAATCCTGCTTCGCACATTTGTCAAATATATGATGAAGTCTGTAAAATATATTCAGAAAAATTAAAGGAGAAACAAGATTATGAAAAGAACAAATTGCTATATTTACACAAGAGTATCAACAATTATGCAGGTTGACGGTTTCAGCCTTGATGCTCAAAAAGAAAAGCTCAAAAAATATGCAGATTATCAGAATATGCACATTGCAGGCGAGTACAGTGATGAAGGTAAATCCGGTAAAAATATCAATGGCAGACCTGATTTTCAGAGAATGCTTGATGATATAAAAAGTCAGAAAGATGAAGTATCGTATGTGCTTGTATTTAAGCTTTCAAGATTCGGAAGAAATGCAGCTGATGTTTTAAGCTCATTACAATTTATGCAGGATTATGGTTGCAACCTTATCTGTGTAGAAGACGGAATTGACAGTTCAAAGGACAGCGGAAAACTTGTAATTTCAATTCTGTCTTCGGTTGCTGAAATTGAGCGTGAAAACATTCTTGTGCAAACGATGGCAGGCAGAACTCAAAAGGCAAAAGAGGGTAAATGGAACGGCGGTTTTGCTCCATACGGTTATAAGCTCGAAAACGGAGAATTGAAAATCGTTGAAGATGAAGCAGAAACAATCCGACTGATTTTTGATAAATATGTTAATACAAATATGGGCGGTTGCGGTATTGCAAAATATCTGAATGAACACGGATATAAAAAGAAAATACGGCAGAACGGAACGCTTGATTTATTTTCGGCACGTTTTGTAAATGCAGTTATAGACAACCCTGTTTATTGCGGCAAAATTGCATTTGGCAGAAGAAAGACCGAGAAAATCAACGGGACAAGAAATCAATTTCATATTGTTGAACAGGATGAATATCCCGTTTATGACGGAATACACGAAGCTATTATTTCGGAAGCGGATTGGAATATTGCTAAGGAAAAACGAAAGAAATTAAGTGTTAAGCGTGAAAAGGTTTACAACCTTGAACATGAGCATTTGTTATCGGGAATACTTGTCTGTCCTGTATGCGGTGCAAAAATGTATGGTAATGTCAACCGAAAAAAGAAACCGGACGGAACATTGTATAAGGACTATTTCTTCTATGCCTGTAAGCATCGAATGAATGTTGACGGTCATAGATGTGATTATCACAAACAATGGAATCAGGATGTAATAAATTCTGCTGTTGAAGAAATTATATTAAAAATTTTATCAAAACCTGATTTTGCCGAAGCAGTAAAGGCTGAACTTAATTCGGAGGTTGATACTTCAGAAGCGGAAAAGGAGCTTGAATTATTAAGAAAACGCCGCAATCAGCTTATAGGGGCAAAAAATAAATTGGCAAGTCAGATTGACAACCTTGATATTACGGATAAGCATTATGACAAAAAGTATCAGGATATGCAGGATAGACTGTATGCTTTTTATGATGATATAGAATCTGTAGAAAATGAAATTGAAGTGCAAAAGAAACAAATATCGGTTATAAAAGAACAAAAAATTAAAGGAGAAAATGTCTATCAATTTCTTGCATTATATGATATAATGTATAAGAACTTTACCGATGCTGAAAAGAAAAAGTTTTTGAACCATTTTCTTGAAAGTGTTGAGATATTCGATGAAGAACAGCCAACAGGTCAGATTCTTAAATGTATAACATTCAAATTCCCCGTCTTTTATGACGGGGAGAAGATTGAGGAAATCTGTTGGGACGGTATCACGAATACCGAGACGGTTGTTCAGTTGTCCAGGAAAACACCCGATACATATATCGACATAAAAATAGACTTAGTTTAATTCATATTTATATGTTTATGTAAAAATTGACTTTTTTATTTCTATATCTTATAATGATACATAATGCAATTTTGGGGTGGTGAAAAAATGGCAGATGTTGAAATGAATAATATTGTTAAGTCCTACGACGGCGTACCGATACTTAAAAATGTTTCGGCAGGATTTAACGGCGGTGAAATTCATGCGCTTATGGGTGCGAACGGTGCAGGAAAATCAACACTTATGAATATTCTTGCAGGTGTAACAAATGCCGATGACGGAGAAATAAAAATTTTCGGCGAAAAAGCCGTTATTAAAAATATTTCCGATGCCGAAAAATACGGTGTTGTTATGATACACCAGGAGCTCAATTTAATGGGAGATTTAACTGCGGCTCAGAATATTTTTATCGGCAGAGAACCGAAAAAAGGCATTTTTATTGACGATAACAAGATGAACCGTGAGGCTAAAAAGATTTTTGAAAAAATCAATCTCGATATTGACCTTTCGTGTCCCGTTCGTATGCTTTCAATAGGAAAACGGCAAATGGTTGAAATTGCAAAAGCTCTTTCAAAAAAATCACGAATATTAATCCTTGATGAGCCAACTGCCGCACTTTCGGTTGCGGAAACAAATGAGCTTTTCAAAATAATGCGTGAGCTTAAAAATCAGGGAATATGCCTTATTTATATCTCTCACCGTATGAACGAAATATTCAGTATTTGCGATAAAATAACCGTACTTCGTGACGGTTGTTTAGCAGGCACTTCTCCTATATCGGAAATCACAAGACCCGATCTCGTAAAGATGATGGTAGGAAGAAATGTAACCGAAAATGTAATAAAAGAAGAAAAATCTTTTGACGGTGTTCCTACCATTCTTAAAGTCAAGCATCTTTTTTGTGCAGCTACCGGGGTGAAAGATGTAAGCTTCGGGTTGAAAAAAGGTCAGGTGTTGGGATTTGCAGGACTTGTGGGAGCAGGAAGAACCGAAACCATGAGAGCCATTACCGCTATTGACAGAAAAGACCGTGCAAAGGTTTTTGTAAACGGTAAAAGAGTACACTTGCGCTCTCCTGCCGATGCTGCAAAGAAAGGTATATGCTACCTTTCGGAGGACAGACGGCGTGACGGTATGCTTTTGGGATGTTCTGTTGCCGAAAATACTGTTATTTCGTCAATAAAGCAGTTTATTAAATTCGGTTCTGTGGATTCAAATGCGGCGATGAAAAAAGCCGCCGAAGTAAACGAAAGCATATCTTCAAAGTATTCATCTTTGCTTCAACCGATTGAAACCCTTTCCGGCGGAAATCAGCAAAAGGTAATTTTTGCCCGTTGGCTTTTGGCTGAAATGGATATATTTATTTTGGACGAACCCACAAGAGGAATTGATGTGGGTGCAAAAGATGAAATTTATAAAATAATCGAAGGACTTACTAATCAGGGGAAATCAGTTATACTTATTTCATCTGAAACAAGTGAGCTGAGAATGCTCTCCGACAGAATTATTGTTATGTGTGAAGGAAGAATAACAGCTAAACTTAAACCGAGTGAAGCTGATGATGAAACAATACTTAAATATGCAACATCCGGAAATGAGGAATGATAAAATGAGTACAAAAAATAAAGAATCAAGCAGAAGCTTGCTAAAACGAGTGGGAAGTCAGAATCTTGTTTTGACTATTGTTTTAATGCTTCTTGTACTTGCCTTTACGGCAATAAATCCAAATTTTGTTAAACCGTATAATTTGCTTAGTATGGCACAGTCACTTGTTCCCTATGCGGTAATTGCACTTGGTGAAATGTTTGTTATTGCATCTGGTAACACAGACCTTTCGGTCGGCACAGTATGTATAGCATCTGCGGCGATAGCAGGAAAACTTATTTCGTTGAATATTTCGCTGTGGGTGGTTATTCCCGTTATGATTTTATCGGGTATGATTTTCGGTATAATCAACGGATGCCTTGTCGCAAAGCTTAAAGTACCTGCATTTATTGCAACACTCGGTACTATGATGTTTGCCAGGGGTTTCAGCGCACTTATTGTTGCAGACCCAAATGTATTTTATCCGTCTGGAACATGGTTCAACAGCATTTTTTCAAACTATAAAGGTTTCCCCAGCGGTATTATATGGTTGGTTTTATTCATTATTATTTCGGCGTATATTGCATATAAAAATAAAATAGGCAGATATATACTTGCAATAGGAAGTAACCCGGAGGCTTCCCGTCTTTCGGGAATACGGACGGACAGATATATATTTATTGCTTATTTAATCAGCGGTATTGCCGCAGGAATTGCCGGAATTTTCTGGGCTTCATCATTTGCCACGATTACGGTTGCAACGGGTAACGGTATGGAATTTGATGCAATTGCGGCAGTATTCATCGGAGGTACAAATGCGGCAGGCGGAAATGCTTGTGTGGGCGGTTCGGTAATAGGTATGATTATGCTCGTTGTTATACGCAGCGGACTGAATTTCGCTTTGAGCAGATTCAACATAAATATAAATTCTACATATCTGACTTATGTTATGACGGGTATTATCATTGTTGCCGCAATACTGCTTGATATAAGGAAAAAGCGTGTTCGCCCGAGAATAGAAAATAAATTCAAAAAAAGTAAAACAAAAACAGCGGTAAAAATAATAGCTGTAATTTTAACTTTGGCTGTAATTGCAGGAACTGTATTTGCCTGTTTCTCAATTATCAAAAAAGATGCAAACGAAACAAAGATGATTTCTGTTGTATCAAAGGGTGAATCGGATTCTTTCTGGTCAAGAGTAAAAGACGGCTGTATAGATTGCGGTGATGAACACGGTTATAATGTAGTATATCATGCACCCGAAGCGACAGATGCTTCTCACCTGCCGAAGGCTTTGGAATATATGCAAAACGGATTGAGCAACGGCGCAAAAGGAATAGTAGTTGCATCAATTTGTGAAGGATATACGGATTCTCTTGCATTGGCTTATGATTTGGGAATACCGGTTGTTCAGTTTGACAGCGGTGTTTATTCTGCCGATATTAAAGCTCTTGACAAAATGGGTAAAAATCCCATAGTCGCAACAGTAAAAACAGACAGCTACAAAGCATCAAGCCTTTGTGCCGAAAACTGCTTTAAAAAAGTTAAATCCGATATTGCTGCCGCAAAAGACGGTGAATACCTTGTAGGTGCTATACAATATGAGCAGAGTAAAACAGCCGAAGAAAGAATAGGTGGCTTTATTGACAAATTCAAAGAGTTGGCAGAAGCTGATCCGTTGACAGCCGGTAAGTGTAAATTCAGCGTTGAGGTCAAGCCCGATGAAACCAATAACAATTATAAAACCGCACTTGAAGCACTTGCCGAAAAAGGTGCAAGGCTCGTTTATGCCGCTAACAACACCTCGTTATTACAGGTAAGCGATGCTATTTTAGCTTCAAACGGAAGATACGATGATATGAAATTTGCGGCATTTGACAGCAGTACCGCAGTTGTTGACTGGTTTAAGAGAGAAGACGGACCTGAGCTTCTCGGCGGAATAGTACAGAATACCATTGAAATGGGTTACCGTGCCGTTGAATGTGCCGTACTTGCGGCAGAAGGTAAGAAATATTCCAAGGAAATATACATAGACGGAATATGGTTTGATAAGAATAACATTGATGAACTTGTCGAAAAAGATATTGCTTATTTAGGATAACTGTTCGATCAAAAACAGATATTAAAAAGCTCCCCTTCACCGGAGAAAATCCAGTGGTGAGGAGCCTTTTTGTACTTATATTCAGTTCCCGAAATCAAAATATCCCATTCTTACATCCTTGAAATAATTGGAAATATGTGATATAATCTATCGAATATTTGAAGCTTGGATAATTTTACTTAATCTGCAAAAAATATGAAAGGACTTGGTATGCATGAATGAATTTATAACAATATTAAAGTATGATATAACTTATTCGGATTTATTTGCCAAGTCTTGTTTTTTTAATATTATCTGTTAAAAGGTCAACCGTTTTTGCGGAAAAATTTTCTGCGGCGGTTTGACCTTTTACTTTATAAGGAGTGTGAAAACAATATGAAAAACACTTTTGCGGTAAAAAAGAAAAAACATTATGTGTCAGTTTTTGAACATATCGTCTTATCGGCGTTTGCCGTATTGCTTGTTGCTTCGGTATTGCTTGCTTTGAGGTTCAATGCATTTTCAGAAATATCAGCAACTGTCAATTCCCTTGTTTATATACTTACACTTCTGTTTACAGATGTTTTGTTTGTCGGTTGTATGCTTGTAAGAATTGACGAACCGAAGAATAAACGCATCTTTGAATGGCTGATTATACTGTCATTTTTATCTACTTTTTTTGCTATGCTTGCCGGGTTGAGCAACGGACAGACAACCGGTATTACGGTGCTTACTTTACAAATCACGGCAAACTCTTTTCTCGGTGCATATTGGATTGTATTCTGGCTGTACCAGAGCAAAAAATACCCTCAAAATGATTTCAGTACAGTTGTAAATAGTGCAGTTATCGTGTATATGGCGCTATATATTCTGTTTTCTCTTGCAAATTTTTTCGTTCCGATCTTTTTTACAACAGCGATTGACGGTACATTGCTTTACCGTACTGATTATTTTACGCTGACCTATTTTTCAGTATGGTACATATTTTATTTACTTTTTGTTTTCACAAGAAAATGTTCGGGAAAAGTAAAACTTACCCTTTCAAGTTATGTTGTGCTTCCGTTAATTCTTGATGCAGTTGCTTATGCTTTGCACGGTAATGAACTTTTCAATGATATTTTCTATTCGCTCAACGGGCTTTGCTTCCTGTTGCCGCTTTATCTTATCTACTTCAATCTGCATATTGAGCAGGGACGAAAGATGTTAGCACAAAAGGAAGAACTGACTGCCGCCCGTATAAATCTTATGGTGTCGCAGATACAGCCACATTTTATATACAATTCATTAAGTGCCATTATTGAGCTTATAGATATAGATGCAGAACAGGCAAAAGACAGTATAGTATCATTTTCGGATTACCTGCGTGTCAATCTCAATGCACTTAAAAGTGCAAAGCTCGTTTCATTTGAAAAGGAGCTTGAACATTGTAAAACCTATCTCGGATTTGAACTTTTACGCTTTGACAATATCAAAGTGGAGTACGATATCGAAACGACATCCTTTATGCTTCCGGCATTGACCGTACAGCCGCTTTTAGAAAATGCCGTCAAGCATGGCGTATCAAAAACAGGTCACGGCGGTACAGTTACACTTTCGGTTAAGGATGACGGTGAAAACATCCGTATCACCGTATCTGATAACGGTGTAGGGTTTGATACAAACGCAACACTTGACGGTGTACATATAGGGCTTGAAAATGTTGAAAAAAGACTTTCCGACCTTTGCGGCGGAACGCTGAATGTAACAAGTAAAATGGGTGTAGGTACAGAAGCTCAGGTATTTATTCCTAAAAAGGCGGTGAAAAAATGATTATCGTAGCACTCGATGACGAAAAATTGGCATTAAATTTGCTCAAAAAATCCATTATGGCGGCAATTCCCGATGCGGAAATAAGTAGTTTTACCGAGCCGCTTGCCGCACTTGATTTTATTACGGAAAACAAAACAGATGTGGTTTTTTGCGATTACAATATGCCGACTATGAACGGTATCGACTTTGCAAAGGCTGTCAAACGGCAAAGCCCCACAACTGACATTGTTTTTGTAACCGGATATGACGAATACGCACCTGCGGCGGTCAATGCCGTTTGTCCGCAGGGGTATATAACGAAGCCTGTTTCCAAAAAGAAAATTGAAGAAGTGCTTTGTAATCTGCATACGAAAACCGAAACCGTTAAAAACGGTTTATACATACAGACCTTTGGCAGGTTTAATGTTTTGTATAACGGTGCTCCCGTTGATTTTAAAGTCAAAAAATCCCTTGAACTTTTAGCATATATCATAAACAGCGGGGGAGGCTGTACAAGGCGTGATTTGACTGCGGCACTTTATGAAGATAAAGAAGAAAAAAACGCAACCCGTTATTTTGCGGATGCTCTGAAATGTCTTTTATCTACTCTTGAAAGTATCGGCTGTGCTGATATTCTTATCCGAAAATTCAATTCCTACTCGGTTGACAGTACACGGTTTTCCTGTGATTTATATGAATATCTTGACGGTAATATAAATCTGTTCCGCGGAGAATATATGTCGCAATACGAATGGGCAGAGTTCCGTGTTGCCGCTGTTTTATAAAAAATCTTAAAATTTTTCAAAAAAGCCTTAAAAACATCATATCTGATATCATATGTTGTGTGGTATAATATAGAAAAAGTCCGAAAAGGAGCATTTTATCATGAAAAAAATTGTAAGTTTAATTATGGCGGTGGTTTTGTTTGTCACCGTGATTCCGTTTACGGCGATGCCTGCATTTGCGGCAGACGAGTTAACCGATGACGGCGAAATGCACTGGGAGCTGAAAGGCGATACCCTGCGTGTTTGGGGTCACGGCAATATGAAAAATTTCAGCAGTTGGAGAGATACACCGTGGTACAAAAACAGAGCAGATCAAAAAGTAAAGCATATCGAGGTGGGACTCGAAGAAAATAACGGTATCT
>JAZUIT010000334.1:0-4708 GCA_045642385.1 Acutalibacteraceae bacterium | reverse complement strand
AGGCCGATATCAAGAGTTCTGGCTTCAATGCCGCTGCCGAAATCTCCTATCAGCAATGTAGTGTTGCCGGTTCTGAATCTTCTCGGGGCAAAGACGCCGGAAACCGTGCCGCTTTCATCACTTGAAAGCTGATCGATATATTCAAGATTGCTTGTGGTGAGCGTGAATCCTTCTTTGTAACCTGCAATCTGCATCAAAATGTATTCATTCCCCGGAATACAATCCGAACAGCTGTAACGGCAGAAAGCACCTTTATCAATGCTTTGAGTTGAAATAGATGAGTCCGCTGACTGAGTGCTGAGAGATGTCAGATTAAGTTTTAAAGCCGGACGAACGCCTCCGTCAGTGCTATAGACATGGTAGCCGTAGCCGCTGTAGCCGTCGTAGTCGACTTCGCACACATAGCCGGAATAGTAAGCGGGCGAGCGCAGCCACCACCCAGAGTTTCCGTCGTATTCACTTCCGGAACTCTTGTTAACATCAAGTCCCTGACACTTTGCGTAATCCGTGCCCTTTGCTCTTCTTGCGGTATTACATGTTGATGCACTGCTCGCAAAGCCAAAGCTTGCATTTCTTACCTCGTCATATGAAAGAAGGAACACTTTATCATTTGTTTTAAGAGGATTGCTGTTGTATTCGGGGTATGATGAAGAATCACAGCTGTTGTCGCATTCCCTCGTCATAATTTTGCTCTGCTGAGTGCTGCTGAAGGCTGTTGAATAAAAATCGTTTATAAGCCAGTCTCTGAGCGAGGATTTGCTGTAATTGCTTGCATAATATGTTTTGCCGGAATCGCCCCAAATTTCCCCATCGGCACTGAGAATGTAGTTATTGAACGCCTGCGAATCAATAATATTTTCACTCATTACGATCGTGCCGCCGTCTTCCGTACCCAGTACTCTCCACACAAGCGGCTCATATCTGAACCAATAGGTATTACCGATTGTGTAGCCGTTATCATCCTGATAGGTGCCCCATGATAAAGATGTTGAAGCATCTTCTGTCCAATTCGGTCTGTATGTATTAAATTTGACGCCTCTGTATTTGTTGCCGCCGGTTGTTACATCACAATACATCATATAATCCGATTCGTGCATTGTGCCGTATGAACCGGTTCCTTCATAATACTTATATGATTTCCAACCCGTTGCTTTGGCATCAAGTGTTTTACCCATTGATACGGTTACATCTGTCTGCGGATATGAACCGAATCTGATGTGTGTGCTGTCTGCCCAACCGTCATTGCTGCCCGTGCCGTCGGAAGAGCCGGGGTTGGTGGGGTCTGTTGGTGTGTCGGGCGTATCAGTACCTTTTGTTAATCTTAAAGTAACAGTTTTTGAGTTTTCTATTATGCTGAATTTCTGTGTAAGATCTCCATATCCGGAACATGATGCTGTAACACTGTGTTCTCCTGGTTTGAAATAGAACTCTGCTTTGCCGGAAGAATCGGTCAAAGTTGTATGGTCATCCCACTGCTCATCTTTATCGTTATCACAAAAACCTGTTACAGAAGAAACGGTTGCACAATCAATGTAAACAGGCAAATTGTTTTCCGAATACCATACGACAAAGGTTACAAGGTGAGATTTATTATTGCACTCTCCCTTGCCGCAGGATAATTTACCGTCTTTCCCCCATGAAATATGGAACTTAAACAATTCCTTATCAACAGGAGTCCAATCAACTGCATCGAAACTAAAGTCAATAACTTTCTTGATAATAACTAATTTAAATGTCAGTTTTACATTCAAATAACTGCTTACAGGCCCGCTTATACATATTCTGCAATCATGATGAATGTTTCTGGCCGGGATTGCCGTATCGACGGAACCGGAGTATTTAGCTCCGAATTCACCGGATAAAGAAATACCGACTCTGTCTTTCCATTTTGTCTTATCTAAGCCGGTAAATGATAAAGTAAATGTAAGCTTTACGCCTAACTTCAGTGAGATTTTGCCATCAATATTCGGCGTTTTGAATTCAGATTTTGTTGTGGTGGTCTTAATAAATCCGTTCTCTCTGTCTGCTGTTATTGTCTGTTTGGATTCATACTTTATGAGTTCAATATTTATTGAAGCACTGAATTCGGCAACAAGCGCAGGCTTTATGCTGAGCGAAAACGGGCCGATAGGAATAGCAGGAATAAGCATTGAAAGATATGTTAAAGGATCAAATTTTTCAGGCAATTTAAACGTTCCTGATACTGAGATGTCAGCGAAATACAGAGTATAAGTTGTTTCTGATTTGAATTCATAATAATCCTTACCGAACAACTTAACATCGTAAATAAGCTTTACGCTTGAATTGAATTTAAATCCAGCAGAAGCACTCACACTTGCCGACAAAGAAGCATTATCGGGCTTTTTGGAATCATCCGTAATTGTACTGTTGCTCCAAAGATTCCATTTGATGCTGAGTGTTGTATTCCATGATTTATTTTTATCTTCATAATGCCATGTAGGGTCATCATCTTGCGTAGACAAGGTTTCATCAAAATCCTCATCCGTCGGTGTCATACCGATTCCATATTGGATATCCTCATCCTTAATCTGAGAATAATCTGCCTGCTCATCAAGTCGAATAAACTCAAAAATATCCGAAAGTTCAATGTTCTCATCTTCAACGATTTTAACCGTGTTGCCTTTTACATTGATATCTGCAACTTTGAAAAGCAAAAAATCATTTGTTGCATCGCCGTACTGATAATAATACACATCACCGACTTTAAGATTTTTAATATCATCTAAAGCATTGTTGAATGTAAAGGTCAGTGTTGCTTCATCATAAGAAAATGTCATTGAAGAATCATAATCGGAAGAAATCGCATCATCAACAAGCACTGCAAAGTCCTCATTTTCTTTTTCTTCATCAAAAACAAGAACTTCATTTCCCGAAAAATCTTCCGGCTTCTTTTCAAGAAATTCGTCATACTTAGTCGTATACTCATAGCTTGTATATTGGTTTGAAAGTGCAGCATAATTATCATCAAGCAAAAATGCTTTCATAACAAAGTGTTCCGGCATAGGAACAGAAATATCGAGTGTAACGCTTTCGCTGAGGTGGTCAACGGCAACATCTTTCATACCGCTTGCAAGCATCTGCATTGTATTTTCGTCGTAGATTGCAACAACAAGTTTACAAGGTGCGGCGTTGCAAAAATCAACAATAACGGTTTTACCGTCAACCCACGCATAAGAAACCTTATATTCCTCATTGCCGCCATCACCGGCAAGATTGTTTGCAATCAAGCCAAATGCATTTTCTTTGCTGAAGGTTTCTTCTGAATCAATATTTGCTGAATTGTTTCCGGCTTCGTCTGCAAACACACTTAAAGGCATTACGCCCGCAAGCATGAGCACACAGAGAATCACCGCTACTGCCGATTTAAAGATTCTTTTCATCTGCACATTCCTCCTGATTTTTTCTGACTAAGATAAATTTATTCAAAACCGCTTTTCTTAAGCGGAAAGTATGCCCTCTTTTCAGATGGCCATTGAATCCGGGCAAAACTCTTTGAATATCTTCAATTTCAATATTTCCATGAGAATACTGATATTTCATCAGTTTCATTCTCTTTTTATATCTCTTCTTTGTTGCTGTTTTGATTTTACGGATAACCTTGCCGCCAATACGTTGTTAATCATAATATCAAATGCAGCAAAGCTGACAGAAGAAAAATTCACCCCTGTCTGTCTAACAAATTGTCACACCTCGAAAATACTTTGTCAAGTTATTTTACAATATTGATAACAAAAATTCAACATTTTTCACTATTTCTTCATTCTTGTTATAATCAATTATCCCCGCCAGCAGCACCCATTGAACAGTCTTTGCTTCCGGTTGATTTTTGAGCACGTTGTCGATTTCTCTGAGCACGGCAAGGCGGATATTTTCGGATTTGCAGAGCTTGGATATTTTCCGGATTCCATTTTGCAGCTCGGCAGAAACAGCACCTATCTGAACAGATGTATCAACGGCACTTTTTCTGCCTTTCTTTCTGCCGCCTTTGTCAGAACATTATCATCCGTAATGAGCATTTCATCGGAATACGGTAAGTATGTCCCTTTGCATATTCTTTTGCGTTTGTCATAATATCGCCTCACTTTGTTACAATTATCCATTTTATCTTCTTCATTATACCGCAAAATAGTGTCCAATAAAGCTCCCTCTAAATGCAAAAACTCCCCAACCGATTTCTCGGATGGGGAGTCGCACTGATCAGATAAATATTCCGATGTTAATATTTTGCCACATTGAAAGCTTGAAATGATCAACAGTCGGATCAGTTTTGATATAATCAAGAGCATAATCCGAATCAATAACCATATTGGCAATCTTTATGGCTTTTTTCGGAAGATTTCCCTTAGCCGTTGATAGCTGCCTGTGCTGCTGCGTTCAAAGTTAGAGAATTAATTTTAATAACAGTATTTTATTCAGGCTCATATCAGCCGTGTATGATTATTTTCTTTTCTTCCATATCATGTTCACTTAACTCTCATTTCTGTATGAAAACGGTTTTATATGATCAAACATTTGACTGAATTTTTTTCTTTCCTGGACTTTCCTATCCAAAACAGCATATATTTTAACCATATATTCAATAAGTTTTTCCGGCATAGTTTTCACACCGATGATCACTACCTCATCGGCATCGCATTCCGTTCCAATAAGATCTTCAAAAGCACTCAGATTCGCTCCATACCATTCG
>JAZUIT010000333.1:0-8817 GCA_045642385.1 Acutalibacteraceae bacterium | reverse complement strand
ATTCAAATAAAGCTTATCAACAAGATTCCCGTCTGCATCAACGAATTTGACAGCAGTTTCGTGACGGTCAATAGTAAAGCTTCTTGAAGCAACTCCTATATAATTGAAAAGAGAGTATGCTGTTTCGGTATAAACACCGGGCTCGGTAGGATAATTATCCAAGCTGTTGCTGTTGAAAGGCTTGCCGGCATAAGTCATACCCGTGAATTTGTACTGAATATCAGCATTGAGCTTTTCGCCGCTTTCCGCATCCGTTGCAGTTGCGGTAAAATCAAAACCGTCATAATTCTTGTTTTCTTTTGCCCATTCGGTTAAGCTTGCATCCCAGCTCATTTTTACATTGAACTGAGGCGCAATAGTTGTGAAACCGAAATCCATAACGGTTGCATAGTTGGAATCTGAGATTACCGCATAAGTAACATAAACCCCCTGATTTTTGGGCATATTCTTTATGTAAAAACGAACATTAACATCGGGAAGATATTTTTCGATTGCGTTGATAGCATCAATAAGTGTGCCTATCTGAGTATCGTCAAGGTCGATACCTGCATATTTCAATACATCCTTTGCGTTTCCGAGGTTTTCGAGAAGTCCGCGAAGCTGTGCAAGTGTAACACCCTCTGAACCGATGATAAACTGTGAAATATCAATACCTAAAAGTTTTGCGATAAATTTAAGTGTATCGCCGCTGTCACGCATAAATACAAGTGCGTTATAAATTGTGTTGCCCTCGCTCATGTATATTGAAGCAAAGCCGGATGCGTCACCCTGAATACCTGCTGTAATTGCAGTGTAGGGAACATTTTCGGGTGTTGTGATAACTTCAACCTTATGCTCCTTTCCGTCATAAGTGATAGCTGAGCTTGCAACATCAATAGCGGCAGGAGCCTTAGTTACATACAAGGTTGCGGTAGCTTCGCAGGGCTGTAAGCCTGTGAAATCCCCGTTATCTTTACCGGCATACTTAACCGTAAGTGTGTATTTATCTGCATCGGGAGTTTTGAACTTTTCGGCGATAGTAATTTCACCCTCTGCAACATCAACGGGAGTACCGTCTTTAAGAGTAACGGTTGGGTTGAGCTGTGCAATTATGTCAGCAGGAACAATTTCCTCGCCGTAAACGATTGAAAAATATGATTTTTCTAATTTCATAAGAGTTTTTGCACAAACATTAAGGTTGAAAGATTTTGTATCGGTATAAGTGAAATCTCCCTCTCCCTTAGTTGAACCGATAAGCTTTTTAAAGGTATATGTCGAATGAAAATTAAAGCCTATTGTAACTTTGTGTACACCGGGAACAAGCACAAGTGTTTCATCTGCACCTAAAACGGTTGTATCGTCAAGAAGGAATACTACGGAAGCTTCATCAACGGTGCTGTTGACAGTACTGCTTAAAACGATTGAGCCCTTGGGTTTTTTGTTGGATGTTACCCAATTGTCAGCTAATGATGTGTAATCACTGAAAAGTGTGGAAACAGCATCTTTTAAATCAACAGAGGAAACATCGGTGCTTTCAACATAAAAAGTTGTGCCGTTAGTAGTAACGGAGCTTTCTGCATTGACAGCAACAGCCAATGTACTGAAAAGCATACACAATACAATGAGAACGGAAAATACTTTTTTCATAAATTTAACTCCTTATAATAATTTAGTAGTTATTTGTGTCCATCTGCAAGGACAAAATGCTATACTATACTGAAAATATTTTGATTTGGTCTTCACCCCCATATAATAAAGTGCTGTACCGTAATGATTATAGGTAGATTACAGCATCACGCGTACCAATACAACCGTATGTAGTATAGCATAATAAAAATACATCATATTTCTCTTTTGAAAAAATAAAAAATATTTTCCAAAAAAAGGCACCAACGGTGTTATATCCGCTGATGCCTTATCATCAAACCAAACAAAATTCTTTCCTAAAAGAGAGTGTTCGGATAATATTCAAATGGTGATCCATCGGAGATTCGAACTCCGGACACCTTGATTAAAAGTCAAGTGCTCTGCCGACTGAGCTAATGGATCAACTGTCTGCTTTCCTGACAGCTTTAATATGATATAATATTTTCACTTATTTGTCAAGTGTTTTTTTGAAAAAATTTAAATTTATTTATTTTTCTCATTGTAAAATGATTTTCAATATTGTATAATATAATCAGGTTAATATAAGGGGAGTTTTCGAATGAAATTATCAATAGGTTTTGTAGGGTTCGGAAATATTGCAAGCGCCATTCTCAACGGTATGCTGACTTCGAAGAATTTTTCCGCAGATGAAGTCGGCGTGTTTGATATTAATGATGCAAAGCCCAACGAATACAGAAATAAATACGGTATCAGGGTTTTTACTTCGGCTGAGGAGTTGGTTGAAAATTGCAATGCGGTTCTGTTTGCAGTAAAGCCGAATGATTTGCCGTCTATACTGAAAAAATTAAATCCTGTTATCTGTGAGCAAAAGCCTTTGATTATTTCTGTGGCGGCAGGTAAAGAAATAAAAAGCATAGAGGAAAATTTTACCGATAATCAGAGAATTGTCAGAGTAATGCCAAACATCAACGCAAGAGTATCTCAGGCAATTTCGGGAATTTGCGGTAACAGTGCTGCCACGGAGGAGGATATTTGTTTCGTTGAAAAGGTATTCAATGCGGCAGGAAAAACCGTAAGAATATCGGAGGATTTATTCTCAATATTCTGTGCTTCGGCAGGTTCGGCGCCGGCGTTCGTGTATATGTATGTTGACGCAATAGCAAGGGCGGCGGTGAAAAACGGTGCATACAAAATTCCGGCACTTGAAATGTCATCCGGGCTTATGACAAAATATGCTTGCGAGCTTTTTGAAAATGAGGAAGAATTACAAAAGAATATTGAGGAATATTTAAAGGATAATACAGTAAATTCAGAATTGAAAAATGTCGGATTTTATAAAGCAATAAACGAGGCAATAACACAAACCAAGAATAAAGACATTAAGATGAAATTAAAGTGATACTTGTAAAATAAGCGGTTATATGATATAATTAAAACTGTATTTTGAGGTGACTTTAAATGAAACTGGTTATAGCTATTGTTACAAGTGATGACAGCCACAATGTGATGAGTGAATTGACAAAAGCAGGTTTTTATGCAACAAAGCTTTCCACAACAGGCGGATTTTTAAGAGCCGGAAACTCCACCATACTTGTGGGTGTGGAGGACGAAAAGACAAAGGAAGTAATTGAAATCATCAAGGAATATTCAAGTGAGAGAACTGAGCTTTTACAGCCGTTTTTCCCGTTGCAGGGTTCCGAAATAATGGCTCCGATGGTAAATGTCAGTGTGGGCGGGGCAACGATTTTTGTCCTTGATGTTGAACAGTTTTATAAAGTATGATAGAAATTGATGAAAAAATTGCAAACGGTACTGTGCCGTCCGCAATTATTATAGAAGGCTCATCGCCGCAAAAAAGGCTTGAAGAAGCCATGTATATTGCAAAAGCCTTAGTGTGCGTGAGCGACATAAAAAAGCCGTGCGGTGAATGTTCTGCCTGTGCAAAGGCGAGCAATAACAGCCATCCCGATATATTTGTTTTGGACTGTGATGAGCAAAGGAAAAATATTAAGGTTGACGAAATCCGCAGTATCAGGGAAGATGCTTTTGTGCTTCCCAATGAAGCAAATAAAAAGGTTTATATTATTCCCAATGCCGGACTTATGAATGAACAGGCTCAGAACGCTTTGTTAAAGGTGTTTGAAGAACCGCCTGAATATGCCTGCTTTATTTTAACGGAAAGCTCACGGAATGCATTTCTCGAAACCATACGGTCAAGAGCTATGATTATGGATTTAGGTAAGAATGAGGAAGTCCGGGATGAAGCCGTGTGTGAAATGACACGAAAGCTTACCGATGCGGTATGTGATATGTATGAGCTTAAATTGTTGGAGCTGATACCGCAATTTGAAAAGGATAAGAGTAAGCTTTTATTGAAGAAAACACTTCCGGAGCTTGCGGTAGTTTTCAGGGATGCGATTGTAATAAAATCACATTCGGATAAAACTGTTTCCTGTTACCCTCAGGGTGCAGAAAAAACGGCGGTGAAATTTACCGTTAATCAGCTTTTAAAGCTTATCAGAGCTTGTGACGATATAGCAAATACTATTGAAAAAAACGGAAATTATAATTTGATTTTGACGAGATTGTGTGCGAAATTACGCAGTGCAATTGAGTGAAATAACAGAAAGGTATATTATGGCAGAGGTTATCGGTGTTAGATTCAGGACGGTCGGAAAGGTTTATTATTTCAAGCCTGACGGCGAAATGTTCAAAAAAGGCGATTTCGCTGTGGTGGAAACCGCAAGAGGAGTAGAATGCGGTGAAGTCGTATTATCAAATCAGTTGATTAATGATAATAAAATAGTGAAGCCTTTAAAAAGCGTAATCAGAAAAGCGAAGCAACAGGATATTGACAAATACTATGAAAACAGGGAAAAAGAAAAGTCTGCGGTAGGTATTTGTGAAGAAAAAATTGCAAAAAATAATCTCGAAATGAAGATTGTTGATGTGGAATATGCTTTTGACGGAAGCAAAATCCTGTTTTATTTTACTGCTGACGGCAGGGTGGATTTCAGAGCATTGGTCAAGGACCTTGCAAGTGTTTTCAGAACAAGGATTGAACTGCGTCAGATAGGTGTCCGTGATGAGTCAAAAATGGTGGGCGGCTTCGGAATTTGCGGCAGACCGTTTTGCTGTAACACATTTATGGGCGATTTTCAGCCTGTTTCAATTAAAATGGCAAAAGAACAGGGGCTTTCATTAAATCCTGCAAAAATCAGCGGCACCTGCGGCAGGCTGATGTGCTGTTTAAAATATGAACAGCCGGCTTATGAATATCTTTTGAAAATTACTCCTAAGGTCGGCGCAATTGTTAAGACCGAAAACGGCAAAGGAACAGTTATGGATGTAAATCTTCTTACAGGAATATTGAGGGTAAGGCTTGACAACAATCCGGAGGGTTCTTTATTTGTGGTGCACCGTGATGATGTGAAGCTCATAAAGGACAATAAGATAAAGGTTGAAAAAAGTGAGATTGAAGCCTTAAAGAAAATCACCGAATAGGGGAGAATTATTATGAAACCGGAAATAAATCAGATACCGAAAAGAATTAAAGAGCTGAGAGAAATTCTTGAAATAAGTGCAGTGGATATGGCAAAAAGCATAAATGTTCCTGTCAGCGATTATATGAAATATGAGTCCGGCGAAGCGGATATACCTATAAGCATTTTATATGAAATAGCGGAAAAACTGAACACGGACTGTACTGTGTTGATGACAGGGGACAGCCCGAAAATGGATAAATATACCGTTGTAAGAAGCGGTAACGGTGTTAAAATAAACAGGTATGACGGCTATGATTTTGAAAGCCTTGCCTATAATTTTAAGGACAGAAAAATGAACCCTATGCTTGTTGTTCTTGAAAAAAAGGATGACGAACCGGCGTTGGTATCGCATCCGGGTCAGGAATTTAACTTTGTGCTTGAGGGCGAAGTCAAGGTAACGGTGGGCAGTAACTCTTTTAATTTGAAAAAGGGCGACAGCATTTACTTTGACCCCGGTGTCCTTCACGGACAGGCGGCTATTACGGATGTTACAAAATTTCTGACAGTTATTCTTTAAGCAAGTGTAAGAGGGTGTTATAAATGAACGAGTTAATCAAGCGTTTTTGTCCGAAATATGAATTTGAGTCATACGAGGATTTAAAACAGAATTTTAAAATAAATGTTCCCGGTGATTTTAATTTCGGGTTTGATGTTGTGGCTGAGTGGGCAAGACTGGAACCCGAAAAGTTGGCTCTTGTGTGGACCGATGATGCTGCAAATATGAAAAGGTTTACTTTTAAAGAAGTGGATGATGCCGCAAACAGGACGGCTAATTTCTTAAAGTCAAAGGGTATTAAAAAGGGCGATTTTGTTATGCTTATTTTAAAGCAAAGACCGGAGGTCTGGTTCTTTATGGTGGCATTACATAAAATCGGTGCAGTTGTTATTCCCAGCTCATTCCAGATGAAGCCTCACGATTTAATTTACAGATTTAAAGCGGCAAATGTTAAAATGATAGTAACCGTTGACGATGACGATATTGTTTATAATGTAAAAGAGTCATTAAAAGAATGTGAGTGTGTTAAAACCTATGTAACCGTCGGTGAAAAGGATGTTGAGGGTACAGTAAATTACAGAAAAGAAATTTCCGATTACAGTGATGTATTTGAGCGTCCCGAAAATCCTGAGGAAAGAACTGTTGTTACCGATACGATGCTTCTGTATTTTTCATCCGGTACGACCGGTATGCCGAAAATGGTTAAGCATAATTATTCTCTGCCTTTGGGACACATCACAACGGCAAAGCTCTGGCAATGCGTTCGGGAGAATAAAATCCATATGACACAGACCGACTCGGGTTGGGCAAAATTCGCATGGGGAAAAATTTACGGTCAGTGGATTTGCGGTGCCGCAATCGGTGCTTATGATACGGAAAAATTCCATCCTCTTGATATGGTGGAGGCTATGTGCAGAATTAAACCTGCTACATTCTGCGCTCCGGCAACTATTTACAGAATGTTAATTAAAGAGGATTTGTCAAAATATGATTTCTCATTTATTGAGCACGCAAGCCTTGCAGGTGAACCGTTAAATCCCGAGGTTTACAATCAGATTAAGATGCAGACGGGGCTGAAAATTTTTGAGGGCTACGGTCAGACCGAAACCTCGGTGCTTATTGCAAATTTTCCGGGTGTGGAGGTTCGTCCCGGTTCTATGGGCAAGCCTGCACCTATATATGATATTACATTGCTTGATGAAAACGGTAATGAATGTGAGGACGGCATTGTAGGTTCGATTTGCATTAAAGTTTCCGACGGTCATCCCACAGGTCTGTTTGATGAATACTGGAAAGATGAAAATGCTATGGCTAAGAGCTTTAAGTTCGGCTATTACAATACCGGCGATACTGCTTTTAGGGACGGCGACGGTTATTACTGGTTTGTCGGAAGAAATGATGATGTTATTAAATGTTCCGGTTACAGGATAGGACCGTTTGAGGTCGAAAGTGCATTAATGGAGCACCCTTGTGTGCTTGAATGTGCTGTAACTGCATTACCTGACCCAATAAGAGGACAAGTTGTTAAGGCTACAATTGTTCTTGCGAGAGGCTACGAGCCGTCACAGGAGCTTATAAAAGAAATTCAAAACCATGTTAAATCTTCAACAGCTCCTTACAAATATCCGAGAGTTGTGGAATTTGTTGAATCTTTGCCAAAGACAAGCAGCGGAAAAATTATGCGTACCGCTATCAGGGCAGCAGATTTGCAAAAACAAAAATAACTGATATAAAAAACATAAGTTTTTAAAAAATTATGTTAAAACTATTGAAATAATTATTATTGTGTTGTATAATGAAAAATGATAAGGAGGCTGTTAGGATGAAAAAGTTATTTTCAGGTACAAGAAAACTTACTGCAATCATCATTTCAGTGGCTGTTTTGAGCGCACTGTGTATAACCTGCTTAGGTATAGGAGCTTCTGTAAATTCCGACCCGTATATCATTGCCGCAAAGAATGCAAAAATAAAGGTCGATAACACAAATAAGTTGATTATCGGTGTCAGGAAAGGTTTAAGCGGACTTGACGGTTACATTGAGGTTGGCGGAAACGGCAGATTGGTTTATTCGGTTGTCGGGGAGTTTACAAAGGATACTAAGATTAGTCTTTATAACAGCAATTATTCACAATTGATAGGTGTATATTCGATAGTTTTTCGTGGCGATGTTAACCGTGACGGTACGGTTGATTCCCTTGATGTTTCGGAATTGGCAGATGCTGTAAAATTCAAAACGGTTGTTTCCGGTAATTCAATCAAGGCTGAGATTATGGATGTTAATTGTGACGGATATATTGATGCACAGGATTTACATATCGTAATGGCTATCAGCAACGGAGCTGATGTTGCGGAGCCTTCGACTCAGAAACCCGGCGGTATTGATGAGGATTACTGGGGAGAAATGTAGTTTAGGTTTTGCATTGCGTTACTTTGTTTTACATTATATAAATAAGGGGCTGTAAAAAACTTGTAGTTTTTTACAGCCTCTCTGATTTTATAACCGAGTTTTGTATAAACACACGAAGGGGATAGAAAAGAGTACAAAATTTTTTGACCTTTATAATACTTTTTTCGGTCTGTTCGTTTTTTTATTTTAATAAACTGTTATAAAGCTTAATATATTCATTTGCGGATTTGCCCCAGCTGTTGTCGGAGTTCATAGCCCGTGTCATAAGTAACTTCCAGCCTTCTTTGTCTGTATAACCGCCTAATGCACGGCGTATTGTATGGAGCATATCGTGTGCATTGTAGTTAGCAAAGGTGAAGCCGTTACCAAGTCCGTCACCGCTGTCGAAAACAGAATCCCTTAAACCGCCCGTTTCACGGACAATAGGAATTGTACCGTAACGCATAGCCACCATTTGCGAAAGTCCGCATGGCTCGCTTTTTGACGGCATAAGGAATAAATCACTGCCGGCATAGATTTTTCTTGCAAGTGACGGAATAAAGCCTAATCTCAAAGCGACTTTATCGGGATACCTTGCCGCCATATCCTTAAAGAATGACTCATACTGCCATTCACCGGAGCCTAAAATTGCGAGCTGTACATTTTCCGCATTCAGTAATTCCTCGAATATGGCTTTTACCAAATCAAAGCCTTTATGTCCGACAAGCCTCGAAACAATACCGATTAAGGGTGTGTCGGGGGAACAGGGAAGTCCCAATTCCTCCTGAAGCGCTTTTTTGTTT
>JAZUIT010000332.1:0-8515 GCA_045642385.1 Acutalibacteraceae bacterium | reverse complement strand
TATCCTTTACAGAGTAAACCATATTTTCAAAATTGAAAACATTTACCGTTGAACTGCTGTTAAAATGCCCTTCCGGATTAATTTTACCGAAAACTATGCCGGAATTACGACCGAGATAGACTCCTCCCGATGAATAACAGTCCTTTATATGACCCATGCAATTTTCTATGTAAGCAACGAAGGAAGCGCAATACTCAGGTGTTGACTGTGTACTGACGGACTTAATATCTGTTGATGAACCGCAATTAATAATATTAGCATTATCAGCATCAATTACACCGACAAAGCCTGCCGAATAATCCGCATCGGTTCTTACATTAGCAATATCGGTATAACAATTATAAACATAACTGTTTCCGGAAATTCTGTCAATAAATGCAGCTCTGTACAGCTCTCCGTCAACTTCATTAGCTTGATTTTCAGCAAAAGCAACAGAAACCGAACTTGAAGATGTTGCAGTAACATTTACAAGTGCAGCATTACTTATTACTCCGAAAACACCACGGTTTGTATCGGCACCGAGTTCAATTGTAACATCGTGAACATATCCTCTGTTCAAGCTACTGAGAGGATGTGTTTCATCAATACAACTACCGCCGACATCACCGAAGACAGAATTAAACAATCTGTCATTTACAATAATCTTTTTACCGTTACCGTCAAAAGTACCTGTAAAATCAAAAGGTACCCACAAACTATCGCTCATTTCAATATCGTTAACCAATTTATAGTGTGCAGACGGAGCATACTTCATAAGCTTTAACTGATTGTATGTGCTGATTTCAATAGGAGATTCTTTATTCAATCCTGTACCGATAAGTGTGCCATCCATAACTAACACAAAGACCGGCATCTTCTGACTTATAGCTCCGGTAATACCGTCATAACCGACACCAACCGGAATTTGAAGCTTAGCAGGCAACAAAACCTTTGTGCCGCCGCCATTGGAAGCAACACCTGCTATACTCAATTCGCCGTTATTAACTGTAACTGTTGCCACACTGTCGTCAAGTGACGATATGTTACCGGCATTTTCTATATCAAAATTTATTGTCGATTCGCTACTCCACGACCAACCTATATCAGCTAAATTGTACTTTCTTAAATCTCCATTTTCTAAAATAACATTTCTGCTCAAGGGGCTGTGCAATGAAATATCATTATCCGTTCCGTTATATGAACATGATGCCGGTCTGCCGCTGATATCAGAAGACCAATATGCAGTGTTAAGGAATTTTGCATTACCTCCCACACCTATAACGGCACCGAGAGCAACATTACTCTCTGCAATTTTTACAAGAGTATAACAATTACTTACAGTTGTTGAGGTTTGCTCAACAGCCTTACCTATGACTCCGCCTACTGCAAATTTTGATAAAGCGTTAGAAGAACTTCCCGTTGAACCGGTTGAAAGACAATCGGCAACCGTTCCTTCTTCTACACCGGATATGCCGCCATATACCGTTCCGACACCCGAGCTGTGATAAGCACCGACATTCAAAGCTGTACATCTGCTGACGACACCTTTGTCCTTACCGACTATTGCACCAAACACAAATCCGTCACCGTTAGTTACGATGTTGTTGTGCGATGCATCGGCATTTATTTCATTTGCGACATTACCGATTGCAGCACAGTTTCTAACGAAGCCGTTACTATAACCGGTAATACCTCCGACATAATTACCGCCTTTAATATTTTCGTTGGAAAAATTATCATTTACAAAATTTAATATGCAATTAAAAATACCTATATCTTCTCTGCCTGCTAAGCTTTCAGGTAATATATTGGCACCGGCAATACCACCAATAAATTCATTGGTCGAAGATGTACTGATTTTTAAGCCGCTTAAAGTTGCAACACCGTCAATGTTAGATCCATCTACAACACCACGGTTCTGAGCAACTACACCACCGATATATGATCTGTAATCAACAGTAGAAATGCTGATATTGTTAAGTCGAACATCTCTTATCTGTCCGCAGTTGTCAGCTGCAACAGTACCTATACCGTTATAACATCTTAATACTTCAACATTACCTGAATCCGTATATGAAGTATAAGCACCGGACGAAGAAGTATTACCCGTGCTCAAAGTAATGTTGTTAAATGAACAACCGATAATTTTACCGTCATTCTTTATACACAATGCTGAAAGAGCATCGACACCCAAAACCTTGTGAGTGATAGTTATATTCTCAAAGTTAACATTTTCTATTTGCGATTTTTGAGACAGATAACCAAACAATGCTACAGTATTTGAAGATTCGTATTCAAGATTCAAACCGCTGATTGTAGGTCTTACAACCTCGTCCTCCACAGTCATACCGCCTGTAAAGCGAATTGACTTGCCGGACACAGGATCAGAAGAAATCAACCAACCGTTCATTTTTAAAATTCCGTTTCGGGCAAATAAACCGGATACGGAATCAGTTTCCTGCAATACTTTTTCATCACTCGGCTTTGAAGCACTGTAATCTTTAATTTTGCGAACAATCTGTGAAAGAGTCAGACTGCTCCATTTTGCATCCGGCTCGTAGGCAGAACTGTTTTCATCATAAGACAAGTCAATATCGTCAATAAGCTTGAAATATACTATTTCGTTGCCGCAATTTGAAAACTTTGACTGCACAGCAATAAAATGAGCAATCGATGACACAACAAACGGATGCTGATAAGTACCGTCCGCACCGATTCCCCATACATTTTCATCTTCAGCTTCAAGCTGGCGACATACATATTGAGTGGGAGTTTCTGCCTCCGCCTGAGTTTTTAATTCCGAATTTACAGACAGTTTAGAACCTTTGTTCTCAACAATTTCAGAAGCGCCGTCCGCATTCTTCGGTACGGCAGTTTTGACAGAATTATGAGTATTATTACCGGAATTATTTTCTGCTTTGACTTTTGAAAATTCATCCGCTGCACTCTTTGCAACACTGTTGTTATTGGAATTATCAGTAGAATTATGTGACGCGAAAGGAGAAACACGCATAATATCATCAGCATAAGCAACCGGCACAATTATACCCGACAGAACAATAGCAACTGACATAAACAGCCCTAAAAATCTGCGCAATATTTTGTTATCCATAACACATTCCCTCCACTGGTTTTTGCTGATGATACTCAAAATTCCTTAAACCTGGCAGTTTAATGCTTCTTCACAATCACCGGTCTTATCAAAGCAACTTTTAAGATTTAGACTTACTGAGAAGCTTTCGACTTATCGATTGAAGATTTCTGATTTTGTTTTGCTTTTTCTTTCTGCAAACGCTCTTTTTCTTTTTGCTTCTCTTTTGCTATGCGCTCACGCTCTTTTTGAGCGGCTTTCTGCTTCTCTAAACGCTGTTTTTCTTTAAGCTTTTCCTTGGCTTTCCGTTCTTTTTCCTTTTGTTTAGCTTTTTCTCTGGCAAGCTTTTCTCTTTCAGCCTGTAAAGCTTTTTCCTTTGCAGCTTTCTCTTTCTCTTTTTCCTTGATTTTACGGGCTTTTTCAGCTTCTAACTGCTTTGCTTTTTCTCTCGCTAACCGTTCTTTCTCTCTTTGTTTAGCTTTTTGAGCCTTTAATTTTTCAGCCTGTAAAGCTTTTTCCCTTGCCAGCTTTTCAGCTTCTTTTTTCTTAGCAGCAGCTTTCTTTTCCTTCTCTAACTGTATAGCTTTTTCTTTTGCTAAGCGTTCTTTCTCTTTTTGCTTAGCTATGCGCTCTTTTTCAAGCTTTGCAGCTTTTTCTTTGGCAAGACGCTCTTTTTCTTTCTGTAATCTGATTCGTTCTCTTTCTTTCGCTACTTTCGCTTTTGCCAGAGCAAGCTCTTTTTCTTTCTTTGCTTTCTGCCTGGCACGCTCTTTCTCTTTGCGTTCCTTTTCCAAAGCTTTTTGTTTTGCAATTCGAGCTGCTTCTCTTTCTTTTCTTCTGCGTTCAATTTCTTTCTTACGCTCTTCTTCAAGCCTGATTTTTTCGGCAATAGCAGCCTTCCTGTCAGCTTCGGATTGTAAGGCTCTTGCAATTGCTTCTTTGATTTTTGCTTCGCCTTCGATTTTCTTCTTGCTGACACGCTTCATTTCATCAACAAAAATACGGCGAATTTCAACTTCTTCCATATCATAGTTGAGAACAAGCTCCTCTGCGAGTCGCTTTAACATTTTCGGTTTAAGCTTTCTCTTTTTAACTCTGTTTTTCAAAGCTTCTTCCGGCATTATATTTTTCTTAAGAAGCATATAATTCATACCAAAAAGATTATTTAAATCCTGTCTGTATTCATCATTAACTTCTTCATTAGACTCTTTTGCAATTATTTCGTAACCGACATCACTGTAAGCAGAAATAAACTGCCACAAATTAAGACAAGCTTTGAAATTAGGATCCTTACTTATAACATTTGTCCTCATAATAGGCGGACGAACAGGTGTGCATCCCTGAAGCTCACGCATAAAAGCGGAAGCGGCAAACTCATTAATAATTCTCTTAACTCTTTCTATACGCTGAAACGCAGTTACAGTTTCACCGCTTTGAGCATCATGTCCTGAACCGGCAGACTTTGTTGCAATTTCCAACTTATAAGTAATTACTTCATTACCGTTCTTAACTTCACTTTCCATCTTCATGGAAGCCATATTTTCATCGTCAGCCATATTGAACAGCACATTATATCTGCCGTCAATAAAATGCTGAACATTTTTTATAAGAGTATAGATGAAACGATTTTCGTAAATTTCAAAGCTTTCCTCACGGAAAACATTAAGAATCTGACTGGGAGTAACTCTGTCACCGTCAACACGGGCAATCATATTTGTATGCTGTGCGAGGTGACGAACCGACTCAGCCGTAATTTTTCTTGCACGCTCTATGGGAACAATTTCCTCTTCCTGAACAATAAACTTTCTTGGATTTCTGATAATAGTATCCAAAGGCACGATACATTTTTCAATAGCATCTACCCATTTTAAATCTATCTTCTTCTCAAAATACCTGTGGAAGAGTGATAAATTATTATTACCTGATTCAATATTGAAACACAAATCTCCGTAAAAATCACTGTCTTCATTTACGAGGGACGATATTGAATTTTTATAATCAACATACAAATCGTCATAAGATTTAGACATAATAATGTGTCCCCTTTAAAAATAAAATTAGATGAGCTTCTGAAGTCTTTCGAGATATTCCTTTGACTCTTTCATATTAGTTTTACCGAAATGCTTGTTAAGATATGTAATCAAACCGCTGATTTCATCACGGATAAATGCAAGGTTCAAGCTTTCAAACTTACGCAAAATCTTATGACAAAGAACAAAGTCAAGACCGTCAATTTCTGTTCCGCCGCAAGCAACATAAGCGGGAACGAAGTCCTCTAACTGCTTAACAATACGGTTACCGAAAGCCAAACGGAAATGTTCAATAACATAATCGTCAAGTTCTGCAAGCTTTTTAAGATTTTCTTCTGAAACCTTATATTTTTCCTTTGCTTCTCTGAACATATCTTCAAGATGCTTATAACTAACTGTAAGATGATCTGTCCACGGAGCATCAAAGTATTTACCTTTTGTATTAATATCAATCGGAATAGCACGGTCATAAACCTTATCGGTAACTGCGAATGTGGAGTCATCGTTATTGATTGTTCCGATATACCACATATTTTCGGGAAGTTTTAATTTACCGTCAAAGAGATGCTTGGGGTCAGTTGGCCAAACTGATGGAACAAGGCTTACTACCCATTCATCACGGCTGGGCATTTCGAGGATTGATAAAAGCTCTGCAAAGTAATACTCAACACGAGCGATATTCATTTCGTCTAAGATTACCAAATATATATCCTCTTTATATGTAGCTTCATACATTTTTTTGAGAACTTCTGTTTCGTTAAATCTCTTGGTAAATTCGTTAAAGTAACCGAAAAGCTCTGTACGGTCACGCCATGAGGGCTGAACTGATGCGATTGTTGCATCGTTCTGAATAAATTTACCGAACGAATAAGGAAGTGATGTTTTACCTGTACCGGAAATACCCTGTAAGATAATCAATCTTGTGGTTGAAAATGCCGCCAGGAAAAGACGGATTGTATTGGGTTCATAGTAAAGTCCCATTCTGGAACAGGCAAAATTACGATACATCTCAACAATTTCCGGAAGAGTAATATCGTTATTATACTCGGGTGCTACATAATCGGCAAGCTCCAAGTCAACCTGTGTAAGCTTATAGAATCTGCTGTAATCTTCGTCAAGCATATCGCCGTCAGCCTCGGATTTTCCTTCTTCACCCTCTTCGGGAATTTCTTCATAGGGACTTTCACCGGGACGAAGACCCAACTGAGAAACTTTCATAGCAAGAATTTTTTCTTTTTCTGTCGAAAGCTTCATAACCTCACGGTTAAGTGAGCTTACTTCATTCAAAAGTTCTTCCTGACTTACAACAGTCTTACGGAAGCGAATGTATTTTTTAATAAGAAGCACAATAAGCCAAACGACAGCGGCGAGAATTGCAATAACCAACAGCATTGCAAGAACGGCAAGTATAATACCGCCTACGCCCAAATCACCTGACCAGGCTTTAAAAATTTTAACATACTTGGGAAGATTAAATATATTTGCTATACCCAATCCGATACCTTTGATGATACCCCAAATGCCTTTAACAACAAATTGGTCAAGAAAATCATTTAAAAATTTGACTATTGCACCCATGTTAATTCTCCCTACTCACAAAATATTTTTTACTGCTTGTTTTCATCTGACTCTTTTTCAGACAGATAACTTTCGATTATCGCTTTGATTTTATCTTCTTCTGCTTTTTCTTTTTCTTCTTCAGCTGCTTTCGATGCTTGTTCCGCAAGATACTCTGCAATAATTTCCTGCTTTCTCGCTTCGTCAGATTTCTGAAGTTCTTCATAATCTCTTATGATTTTTTCCCTTCGTTCCTCAAGGGACATAGGTTTTTGGGAATACTGGTTTTGCTGCATTGTGAGCTGTGCCTGTAAAATCTGTGCCTGCAACGCCGCAAACTGTTCCGGAGAAAGACCGTAAGCGGATTGTTGCTGTGCTGCGGTACTTTCCGGCTTAGAATTAGACTTTTTCTTTTCCGGAATATATCCGCCAGCCTGTTCAAGCTGTAACAGTAATTCGTCTTTTTTCTTTAAGTAACCGAACACCGTTACAAAAATCTGCCACAGTATAATCAGCATAGCAGGTAATACGACGCTTACCAACACGCCCTCAGGCTTTTTAAGATAATCAAATACCTTACCCCAGCCCGATAATTTTTTGCCTGTATATTGACCTAAAATGTTCATATTATATACAGACTTTTTATCTATGGCATCAACATTGTCGCCTTTTGTTTTGTATCTTGTTCTTTCGCCGTCCTCGATTGACACAATTCTATGTGTATTAACAAAATTATGTCCGTCTTCGTCGGTTACTTCAAAAGTGATAATATCGCCAACTTCATAAATATGGTGTTTATACTGTTCTTTTTCGCTTTTGGGTGTAACTTTAACGAAAATCAAATCACCTTTGTTAAAGGTAGGCTCCATGGAATCACTTTTGACCGAAAGAATAGAATTTCCAAACAAATTAGGCATTCCCGTTGATGCTTTGGTTGAAGCAACAACCAAAATACATATAATAATGGAAATGATAAGTATTATTGTAGATAATACATTAGAAACAATTTGGAAAACCTTATTGTTAAGAAGTTTATTCATAAAATATAATACCTTCTTGACTACTCGCTTATTAGGACAATTTCCCTTGTCGTAAAACACGACAAAGGATATGTCAAATATATAGAAATATCAAATTAACATTAATCAACTGTTTCAAAGCTGATGTCAACAACAAACTGTCCGCCTGCAATTGAATTAACGCCGCCCTTGGTAGCATCAATACAGTTAGGATCATTACCCTCAATCCATGTCTGAACATTGATTGTCTTGGGAGCCTGATTTGCAGCAAGGTCAAATACAATACCATTACCTGTACTACCGATAGTACCGTCTGAGTTAAGCTTTGTTACCGAACCGGATGTAAGACCTGCATTAGCATTACCATCATCAGCTGTTGTGATAATCTGGTTACCGTCTGTATCTTTAACTGTGCCTTCAAATGTCTTAGTAACATAAGAATCGGTTGTATCATTTAATGCATAAACAGTTGTTGTACCGTCAATTGTTACGGCAACACGACCTGCATCTGTTACCTTACCGCCGGCAGCTGTTGTATTGCCGGAAATCTTAATCTTCATCTGAGCTGATGAAGGAGCAGCACTGGAACCACGAACCTTTAATGAAAAATCATTATAATTTGTACCCTTAACAGCATCTGTACAGTTAAATGTGTCACCTTTAAGGAAAGCTTTTACAAAAGTGGGATTAGCACCCTTTGTTGCAAGTGAAACAGGTGTATAAATTCCTGTACCTTCTGCGAGCAACTCGCCTGCATTAAAGTTATCATAAGCAAGATATGAACCCCATTCCTGTTTTGCACCGCCCTGTGATACATAAGCGTTACCGGCAGAACCCTG
>JAZUIT010000331.1:0-2055 GCA_045642385.1 Acutalibacteraceae bacterium | reverse complement strand
GGAAGCTATGCTGAAAACAATCTGCAACACCGTGGGAAATTCCTTTAAGAATATTGCTCCGAAGATAAGTGCAAACACCCGCATAGTCGCCACCATTACCGACACATAAAGTGACGAAGCACCGCTTCGTATAGCATAATGTGTACCTATGTAAAAAAGCAAAGGGTCGCACAGTCCCATAAAGAATATAGGCAACAGCTTCTTTCCTCCCAAAGAACGAAGCTTTGAAAAATCCGGCTTTACAAACGGAATACATAAAGCCATAACAATTACACAAACCGTGCACTGATAAGCAAGAATTATCAGCGGCGTGGGAGATATACCCTCAATACCGTTAATCTTTTTTTCAAGAATAAAATTGAAGCCGAGAATAAAGTTTGCTCCGGCTCCGGCAGGCATTGCAATTAATCGGCGACTTTTCATTATTTCAGTCCTTTCAAAAACACTACTACGATATAATCAATTATATAAATTATACATTAATTCATAACCTGTGTCAAGCAAACCACCGTCAAAAATTGACAATATTATCATCATAGAACACCGCTGTGTTATTATGTTTTTCCGAAACAGTATTGACCTGTCAGGGTAGTTGATATAAAATGTAAAGTATAAAAAACACAGGCTGTCCGTTTTTTCGGATAGCCTGTTTATTATTTTACGGATAATTTTCTGTGATTTGCATCAAAATGTGAAAAATATTCACATTTGCGGAGGTTCAATTTTTATTTGCAATACCAATCAGAGAACCGTCCACTGATTGGTACCCTGATTGGTAGCGTGTTGCGTTTATTTCTTGTTTTTAACGGCAATCCAAATTTCACAGGTGAAGTTCGGATTTAATATATCATCTGAGGGGTAAACCTCCAACTCAATCGAGTTTGCATATTCGTAATCACCGGTTACGAAAAACTCCGTACAAATCCGCTTATAGGTATTTTGAAAAGCTTCCGGCATTTTGCCTTTTACCGTAAACACTGCATAGGTGTTGGCAGGTATTTCAACAACATCAAAATCTCCTGTATCAATTTCTTTTTCGCCCAAAGCAAAACCGATGCCGTAGGGAAAACGGTTGTCTTTAATGTCAGTTGTAAAGCAAATTCCCAAAAGACCGCCTATTGCAATATCATCAGGCATAATTTCGCAAAGTTTTTTTGTGGAACCGTCTTTTCCGCATTTGTCCCAGAATGCCATAATATCATTTACGGCGGTCGCACTCGCAGGTTTTTCAACCTCTTGTCTTCTGCATACAATTTTCAAAGCAGGTTTTTTCTCAATTCTGTAATCCATAGTATTACCTCCGATAATATTTAATGACACGGTAAGTCGAGAAAATGAACGGATGCAACCGTTTTTTCGGGCTTCGCTTGGGGAAACACCGTGAAAACGGGTAAATGCTCTTGTAAAGCTTTCAGGAGATTCGTAATTGTATTTTAAGGCAATATCAATTATTTTTTCATCTGTATATATTACATCTTGACCTGCAAGAGTCAATCTGCGCATACGGATATAATCACCTACGGTACAATCACACAATATACCGAAAATTCTCTGAAAATGAAAGACGGATGAGCAGGCACATTTTGCCAGTTCTTCGTAATCAATATCTTCCGTAAGATGGTTTTCAATATAATTCAAAGCTTTACCGATACCTGAAATCCAATTCATTTTTCTCACCTCCTCATGTCTGAAAATATTATACAATACACAAAAATGACTTTCCTGACTATATATGCGAAGTGATGTTATTTGTTTTCTATAAATAATCGTGGTTTATTGCGGTCATATTCAATGATTAAATAACCGTTATAATATGATGTTGCAAAGGCGTTGTTATTAATTTCAATTCTTTCGGCAAGGGATTTTTTCAATTCTTTAAAATCCTCATAGGCAAAATCTTTCCAAAACGGCTTTGGCCGCACCCTGACCTTTGACAGATAATCAAGCTTCAAATCGTCGATATAATTTTTATTAATAATCCCTGAATCCTTTAAATAGCGGAGGAGATTTTCAAGATTTTTATGTAGTGGCTGACCTTTTTGCAAATACGGGAAA
>JAZUIT010000330.1:0-6652 GCA_045642385.1 Acutalibacteraceae bacterium | reverse complement strand
GGCTTCTGAAATACTACCATTATTTTTCGCCTCCTGCCATTTTTTCAATCTGTTGGAGTACCTCTGCCGGTGTGGGGATAATACCGCCTGTACGACCGAAGAACTTAACGGGACAAGCACCGTTAACTGCAAGCTTAACATCGTCAACCATCTGTCCCATATTCATCTCAACAGACATAAATTCCTTTGCTGTCTTTGCAGCTTTTTTGATATTTTCTACCGGGAACGGCCATAATGTAATAGGTCTGATTAAACCTGCCTTTATTCCCTTTTCTCTTGCTTCTCTTATGGCAGCTTTACAAATTCTTGAAGTTGCACCGAAGGAAACAAGTACATATTCTGCATCATCAAGCATATATTCTTCGCACATAGCTTCATTCTTCTTGATGATTTCATAGCGTTCAAAACGAGCCTTAACAATGTCCTCCAAATCCTGAGGCTGTAAGAAAAGAGAATTGATAATATTATGCTCTCTCTTATTCTGATGTCCGCAGGTCGCCCATTCTTTCTTATTGGGTTCTTTGGCTTCTTTATCCTTAATAACAACAGGCTCCATCATCTGTCCCAGCATACCGTCAGCCAAAATCATAGCCGGCATACGGTATTTCTCGGCAGTATCAAATGCGTGGTCAACAAGGTCAACCATTTCCTGAACTGATGAGGGTGCAAATACGAGAATATGCAAATCACCGTGTCCGGGAGCTCTTGTAGCCTGCCAGTAATCGGACTGTGAAGGCTGAATACCGCCCAAGCCGGGACCGCCTCTCTGAACATTTATAATAAGTGCGGGAACATCTGAACCTGCCATATAAGAAATGCCCTCTGTTTTAAGGCTTATTCCGGGTGATGAGGACGAAGTCATTGCTCTCACGCCTGCGGATGCGGCACCTAAAACCATATTTACTGCGGAAATTTCAGACTCAGCCTGCAAATATGTACCGCCGATTTTGGGCATACGCTTTGCCATATATGCGGCAAGCTCTGTTTGCGGTGTTATGGGATAACCGAAGAAGTGCCTGCAACCTGCCTGAATAGCGGCTTCGGCAAGAGCTTCGTTACCCTTCATTAATACTCTTTCTGCCATTTATATCTTCCTTTCTTTATCTCTCAACAGTTATTGCACAGTCAGGACACATAGTTGCACAAGATGCACAACCTGTACATTTGTCCATTTCGCTGACACCTGCGGGATGATAACCTTTATTGTTCATCATATCCTTTTTAAGAGCAATAATACCCTTGGGACAAGCGGCTACACAAAGCTCACAGCCCTTGCAGACATTCTCGTCAAATGTAACTTTTGCCATAATCTTTCCTCCAAACTTTTAAACCGCCCAGGGCAGTTTTACTATAATACTTAAGGGATAAAGATTATCTATCTTACCCTTTATTTCCTCATAAAGCTTATTTTCACAGGTGGTAAGCTTTAAGGGTAAATTCAAACTATCGGCAACCCTTTGGGCATACCCATAGGAATTTATAATATCATCTGCCGTTGTCATTTCACCGAAATGAGAATTATTAATAACAGCAGTAGCTTTGAGATGGGATGCAAATTCAATTTCCGTTAAAATTTCTTTACAGGCTTCGGGTGTGGCAATCTGTTTTCTGAACTGATTTATTACAAAAAACATTTCATAAGCTTCTTCATTAAAATACCTCGAAAATCTGCCCAAAGCCGTTGCGCCGGCATCGTCACCGCCGACATCAAAAATCACGGTTTTTGTCTTATCCTCAAATACTGACATAATCTGCGGTGCAAGTGAGGGTGTATCCAATGTTGTTCCTGCCATAACGGGTGCAATGATTTCAATGTCATTCACTTTCAGAAAGTCAGTATAATCCGAGGAACGAAAGTAAGGGTTTACAATATCCATATCCACAACCGTTACAGCTTTTCCGCTCTTCTTCAAATTCAGAGCCATATTCAGTGCAAGGTTTGTTTTTCCGGCTCCGTAATGACCGCAGATAATATTGATTCTTGAAAACAAAAACTCACCCCAATTTCAATTATGTATGTATTATACCACTATTTTTGTCAATGTTCAATGTTGAATTATTAGATATATAAGAAAAAATTAAATTTCTTTTGTGCATTTTCACATTTGTGCGTATTCATAAATATTAATATTATGACAAAAATTGTCACGGAATAAAAAATTTAAAAACGGATATAGTATTGTAAAAGGAGAATTATTATGAACATCTATGATTTTAAAGCAGAAAAAAATGATGGTTGTGTTTTGGATTTTCAAGATTTAAAAGATAAAATTCTTTTGATTGTCAATACTGCCACAGGTTGCGGATTTACTCCGCAATATGAAGCACTTGAACGGCTATACCGGAAATATCATAAAGCGGGATTGGAAATTCTCGATTTTCCCTGTGACCAATTCGGTCATCAGGCACCCGGTAATGACAATGAAATCCATGAGTTTTGTACAGTTAAATACAAAACATCTTTTCCACGATTCAAAAAAACAGAAGTAAACGGTGAAAATGCGTCACCGATCTGGAAATTTTTAAAAGAAAATTCACCCGAAGAATATATCAAAGGAACCGCACACAAAATGTCAATGAAAGCGATAGAAAAAATAAGCGGAACTTATAAAAATAAAAATGACATTAAATGGAATTTTACCAAGTTTTTGTTAGATAAAAACGGATTTCCGGTAAATAGGTATTCCCCTATCGAAAGTCCCGATGTTATGGAAAAAGACATTGTAAAATTATTGCAGTAGGTGGAAATATGTATGATACAATTATTATAGGCGCAGGTCCGGCAGGACTGACAAGTGCCATTTATTTAAGGCGTGCCAACAAAAAAGTACTGGTGTTGGAAGCAAAAGGATTCGGCGGGCAAATTGCAAATGCCGACAAAGTCGAAAATTATCCGGGTATCGCACAGATTTCCGGATTTGACCTTGCAAATAATCTTTATCAACAAGCAAAAAATATGGGTGCGGAAATTAAATTTGAAACCGTAGAATCTGTTCAAAAAGATAAAACCGTCAAGACAAACAACGCAACTTATCAGGGAAAAACCGTAATCATTGCCAATGGTGCCGCTAAGCGGAAATTGAATTTAAATAAAGAAACAGACTTTATCGGTAAAGGTGTTTCTTACTGTGCTACTTGTGACGGAAATTTTTTCAAAGGAAAAACCGTGGCTGTTGTGGGCGGTGGTAATTCCGCATTAGAAGATGCACTTTACCTCTCCGATGTGGCAAAAAAAGTCTTTGTAATACATCAATTTGACGAATTTAACGCAGAAGAAAAATATCTTGAAGATTTATCTCAAAAGAATAATGTGTCATTTCTTATGAAATCCACTGTCACTGAGCTTAACGGAACGGATAAGCTTGAAGCAGTTACCGTAACCAATCAAAATAAGAATACTCAGAAAATTGAAACAGACGGGCTGTTTATTGCTATCGGACAGGAACCCAAAAATCAGGTGTTTTCCAATGTTGTGGATTTGAATGAAGCCGGTTATATTCAATGCGGAAACGGTGTTTATACAAAAACCGATGGCATTTTTGCCGCAGGAGATACCTGTGAAAAAGAACTTCGACAGTTAACAACCGCAGTAAGTGACGGCAGTCTTGCCGCTACCGCCGCACTTAAAAATATGAAAGGATGAATCCGATGAATGTTATTGAAATTAACGATGAAAATTTAGAAAAAATAATAAACGATAATACAAAAGTAATGCTCGACTGTTACGCACCCTGGTGCGGACCGTGCAAAATGTTATCCGCTGTTTTTGAAGAGCTTTCAACAGAAGAAGACCAAGTAAAATTTTGCAAAATCAATACCGATGAAAACCCCGACACGGCAGAGCGTTTTAATGTGATGTCAATACCGACTATTTTGGTTTTCGAAAACGGTCAACTGAAAAACAGAGAAACCGGTTCAAAAACAAAAAACGAATTGAAAGAATTATTATAAAGTATTTTTAAAATAAAACCAGCCGACAGGAAATGAACCTGTCGACTGATTTTTTAATTTTCATAACAGCTTGAAATGCTTACCGTTCTTATAATATTTCACCGCTGGGATTACTTATGCTGCCTGCAACAAGCTTTATAATCTCACTGTAAATCACTTCAAGCTTACCGGTGTTCATATTGTATACCGTCAAATATCCTCTGCCGTAATATACATTATCGGGAGCTGAACTCATATTTAACACATACTGACCGTTCCGGGTACCATACGGTGCTTTGTTCTGTACAAGATTTTCGTTTGAGCCATCAACATTTTCGATAATCATATCTGTATAATTACCGAAATTCGAAGCGCTTGCTATCAATATTCCGGAGGATACATAAATATATCTGTCGCTCATAACAGTTCTTGTCGCAGTAAAGGAAGAATCAACAGGTGTTTGCGTACCGCTATCTGCCGAATCAGTTTTTGCGGTAAGCTGAATTGTGGGCTTTGCAATACTTTCATCTTCGAATACTGCTTTAATTAACAGGTCACAGTATGCATAAAACACATAAGTTTTTGAATAGCTGACAACCCTTTCATCACCGTTTTCATTAACAAATACCCAATATTTAAAATTATCGGCATCTGTACTTACCGTAACCTTACTGTCAAAAAAGGCATTACCTGCTACATCCTTGTCAGCAATTGTCAATGTTGCATTATCAACCGTTTCGCTGTCGAGAATTATTCTGTATGTATCTTTTATGACAGGTTCATAAACAGCGGAAATCATTTTATCGCCGTTAGCATTAATCAGTTGTTCATCCCATTGACCGTTAAATACATACCCGTCGTGTTGCTTAACATCTATAAATGAAGCTGAAGAATCGGTACACTGCAATATAGAATTTACAATGGGGTCGTAATAGGTAAGAATCGGATTGTCATTATCTGAACACAAACCTACAAGGAAAATATCCTTACTGATATTAAATTCAAATGTAGAATCACGGCTGAGAATCTCATTGGTTTCAGAATCATACCAATACAGGAAATTCTTACTCTGTGACGGTTTAGCCGTAACAGTTATTTTAGTTCCGTGAACAAAGACATCCATATAGTCGGAGTCATTTACGGTTTCACCGTTTACTTTAAGTTCACCGTTAAGAACACTTACATTCAATTTATATTCAAGCTTTTTCCAACCTGCATAGAATTTTATGTTTCCGCTCTTTTTAACAAATTCATCTTCCGTAAATTGAATACCTTGAACAAAATCATCACCGCATTCTCTGGCTGCCTTTACAGTTTCATACCAACCGACAAATCCATATCCGTCACGCTTCGGCACGGTGATATCCCCTGTTGTAACATTCCAATACACTTCGGGTTCTCCGATTTCAACATTTCCGAAAACAGCATCAACATATTTATCGTATGCTCCCGTTGAATCGTCAAGGTAATTATAGGTCACTTTCAGTTTCTTATATTTACTTATGTTTACTTCACCGTTGACATCATACTCAAAAGCTTCCCTGAAGCTTTCGATTACAGGAGTAACTTTATCGTTCATTATTATCTGGTCATAGGAAAAATACTCGGAAACTTCTTTACGAATTACCGGATTGCAATCCTTGAATGTTTTGAGCGTGTACTTCCTATTACCTGCATCATCTGTTTTATCGGCAATGTACTTACCGTTTTTATCTTTGCCGTATAAAGATTTCAGGCAATTATAATATGCTGTTTCAACCTGATTGTTGTATTCTACAGTATATACGGACTGATCGTGCTTCAGATACTCATTAACCACATTAATAATTTCTGTGAAATCGGGATGTTCAAAATAGTCGTTATAATTCGTGGTTATTTTTTCAATAAAGTCATTATAATAACCTTCTGTTAAATAATAACCATCATTTTCCTTAACGATTTTTATTCTTACATCATCGTTCCAGTAATGCTCATCCCAGTATCCTTTGCTTATAAAATCACTGCCGTCGGGAGTAACTCCGCCTGCAACCGACAAACGGAAATCAATAACATCCTCAAGAAGATCGGCAAAGCCGTATTTACATTTGAACAGTTGATCATAAGTTTTTCCGTATACTTCAGAGCCGTAAATTATTTCACCTAATGTAGAATCATATTCACCGGTATATTCATAGAAGTAATTATAATAATACTCAAAAACATTATTAATCGCCACAATATCGTCGGGACTTATGTAGAGATACTGTAAATCAGACAATGCATTTTTAAATGCCTTTGTCAGAGCTAATACATCTTGAATTTTATTTGCATTTTCACTTCCGATTTTGATTATTGGATTTTCGGCATATATATATTCTTCAAGATTTTGCTTTGCGGCTTTTACTGCATCTATGTAGCGCTGAGAATATACGGTGTCATCTTCATAATCGGAATATTCACCGCCGGCATCTGTCAAAGCCAACGCATTAACCGCACAGGTGGGTGTATAGTAAATATAGATATCTGTGTACGGTCTCTCATAATCGGACAACGGTTTTCCTTCAATTACAAAATCAACATACTGCGGATAATCTTTGTCTTTTAAAATAATTTCAGTATGTTCAAACAAATAATCCTCACCGTCAAAATTCACTGTAAACGAAAGATATGTTGATATTTCATCGTATATAGCAATTTCAGGAGCTTCAACCTTAATGTTTGTTGTTTTTGCACTACCTGTTAC
>JAZUIT010000329.1:0-3466 GCA_045642385.1 Acutalibacteraceae bacterium | reverse complement strand
AGATATTACTCCCACAATGCTTGACTATAAAACCCACGCAGACGCAGATTCACTTTATAATACACCCCCTTGCTACACAATTTATATCTGCAAGCTGGTTCTTGAATGGATTAAGAGCTTAGGCGGACTTGAAGCTATGGGTGAACGCAACCGCAAAAAGGCAAAAATCCTCTATGATTTCCTTGACAGCAGTAAAATGTTCAAGGGTACTGTTGTTCCCGAGGACCGTTCACTTATGAATGTTCCCTTTGTTACAGGCGATGCCGATTTGGACGCAAAATTTGTTAAAGCGGCAACAGAAGCCGGCTTCGTAAATCTTAAAGGTCACCGTTCGGTAGGCGGTATGAGAGCTTCAATTTACAACGCAATGCCCACAGAAGGTGTGGTAAAGCTTGTTGAATTTATGAAGAAATTTGAAGAGGAAAATTCATAAATATTTTCACCCGAAAGGATTAGTATTATGTATAATATATTGACTTTAAACAAAATTTCTCCCATTGGTCTTAATGAATTTACAGATGGCTATAAATACGGTGATGCAATAGAAAATCCCGATGCAATTATGGTTCGTTCTGCGGCTATGCACGATATGGAATTGTCCGATTCCACTTTGGCTATTGCAAGAGCCGGTGCAGGTGTAAATAATATTCCCGTTGATAAATGTGCAGAAAACGGTGTTGTTGTTTTCAATACTCCCGGTGCTAATGCAAACGCAGTTAAAGAGCTTGTTATTTTAGGTTTGCTCATTTCTTCAAGAAATGTTGCCGGTGCTATTGACTGGGCAAAGACACTTGAAAACGAAACAGGTGTTGCAAAGCTTGTTGAAAAAGGTAAATCACAGTTTGCAGGTCCCGAAATCATGGGTAAAACTCTCGGTATTATCGGACTCGGCGCAATCGGTTTGCTTGTTGCAAATGCGGCTGTCGCTTTGGGTATGGATGTTATCGGATATGACCCGTTCCTTTCAATAAAGAGCGCTCACGCACTCGATGCAAGAGTTAAGATAGTTAACGATATGGCTGATATTTTCGCAGACAGCGATTATATTTCAGTTCATGTTCCTCTTAATGACGCTACAAGAGATACAATTAATGCCGACACAATCGCACAGATGAAAGACGGCGTTCGTATTCTCAATTTTGCAAGAGGCGAGCTTGTTAACAAGGATGCAATAATTGCGGCACTTGAAAGCGGTAAAGTAGCTTCCTATGTTGTTGACTTCCCCACAGACGGAATTATCGGCAAAAAGGGTGTTGTTGCAATTCCTCATTTGGGTGCTTCCACTCCCGAATCAGAGGATAACTGTGCTAAAATGGCGGCACAGGAGCTTATGGCATATCTTGAAAACGGTTCAATTATCAATTCCGTTAATATGCCTTGCGTAACACTTCCGAAGTTCACAGCAAAGAGAATTTGTGTTATCCATAAAAAGGATGCCGCCGCCGCTGTTACATCAGCTTTGGCAGGTGCAGACAGCCTTGTAAGCAATGCAAGAGGTGACTACGGTTACACAGTAGCAGATATGGCAGATGTTCCCAATCTTGACGGTATTGACGGTGTTATTAAAGTAAGAGTTTTGGGTTAAAACATTTTCAGTGAGGAGTTAGGAATTAGGAGTTAGGAATTGAGGGTGGGCAAAGCCCACACCTATTGTAATGTTTTTGGAAGTAAACCGCTGACATTCAACACTCAACATTTAACATTCCACATTGAGTAGTGGATTGCCACGCTTACGCTCGCAATGACAAAAATAAAATAAAAATTAATAAAGGAGCTGTTGTTATGGCAGCTCCTATTTATGAATGAAGGTGCCGGCTATGAGGAGCGAAAACCGTATCAAAAAACAGTACGAATTTCTCGACTGGGAAATAGGTGCGTTTTTTCACTATGGCATCAGAACCTTTAACGAGGAAAACCGTGACTGGGATATGAAGCTTATGGACCCGAAAACCTTTAATCCCACGAAGCAGGATTGCAGAAGTTGGATTAAAGCGGTAAAAGAATGCGGTGCAACCTATGCAATTTTTACCACAAAACACCATGACGGTTTTGCAAACTGGCCGAGCAATTATACGGAATTTTCCGTAAAAAATTCATCATATAACGGCGATACAGTAAAGGAATTTGTTGAAGCCTGTCGTGAGTATGATATGAAATGCGGACTGTATTATTCCTGCGCTCAGTTTGACACAAAAGATTTGGGCGAAGCCTATGACGATGTTGTTGTGGGACAGCTTACGGAGTTGCTTTCAAATTACGGTAAAATAGATTATCTGTGGTTCGATACCTGCGGTTCACAGGGTCATGAGTTTGATACTGACAGAATAATTAAAACTATCAGAGGTTTACAGCCCGAACTTTTGATTTTCGGTCCCTGGGACGACGATGTTCGCTGGATTGGTAACGAATGGGGACTGGCTCACGATAAGAACCTCTGTGACAGAGATGACGGAAAAGGCTTTATGCCCGGCGAGTGTGATTTTTGCATCACAAGAAATCAAAGAGAGAATTTTTGGTTCTACAACGATACCCACAAGGATTGCGTAAGAACTGTTGACGAGCTTGTTGCAATTTATGATTACAGCGTGGGCAGAGGTTCAAATATGCTCATTAATATTGCTCCCGACAGAAACGGTTTGCTTCCCGAAAAAAATGTTCAGATTTTCAAAGATGCTATGGCAGAGGTCAAACGCAGAGCTGTTGACTGCAAAATCGGTTCTTCCGCAATTATCAACGAGGGTGATTATTTCTACATAAATCTTGACAAAATGACACTTATTGACTATGTGGAAATTGAGGAAGATATTACCGACGGTGAAAGTGTACTCGAATTTGATGTGGAAATATGTTCAGCCTTTTCACCGGATGAACAGATAGGCGTTGTCAGAGGCTACACAATAGGGCATAAGAGGATTTGCACCTTTGCTCCCATCAGAGGTCAGATGGTTTGTGTACATATTACAAAGTCAAAAGGTATACCGAAAATTAAGGCTATCAGAGCTTCTTTCACAAAGCCCGAAAAAATATTTCAGATATAAAAAGAGGTAATAAATATGCTTAAAGGTTCATGTATTATTGGTCAGTCCGGCGGTCCTACCAGCGTTATTAATGCAAGTGCGTTGGGTGCAATTCAGACTGCATTGAATACCGACTGCATAACAAATGTTTATGCGGCTCAGTATGGTATTTCCGGTGTTTTGGAGGACAGGCTTTTTGATTTGTCCAAGGAAGACCCCGAAGAGCTTGAACTGTTTAAAAATACCCCTGCTTCGGCGTTAGGTTCTTGCAGATATAAGCTTAAAGACTGCGACGAGGACGATACAGATTACAAACGCATTCTTGAAATTTTCAAAAAATATGATGTCCGCTATTTCTTTTATAACGGCGGCAACGATTCAATGGATACCTGTAATAAGATATCCAAATATATGCTTAAAGTCGGTTACGAATGTCGCATAATGGGTAT
>JAZUIT010000328.1:0-4122 GCA_045642385.1 Acutalibacteraceae bacterium | reverse complement strand
AAAAGCAGAATTATTGTTACAATAAATATATATAATTTATCAATAGAGGCAACTGCCATTTCGAACGATGAAAGAATTTCGGTGTATTGATAATACCACTGGCGGGCGGCAGGTAATTTTAACAGAAGACTGATAATTCCGACAACGAAAGCGCAAATCAAAAGAGCTATACCGGTATTGATAAGATATTTATCAATCTTTTTACGAACTCTCAAACATTCACCACCTTATTAAAACATACGCATAGATATTTTATAATAAAATTAAAATAAGGTCAAGAATTTTACGGTATTTTATTAATATTTTTTTTTACAACACATATATATTACTGATATCAATAAAAAGGAGAGAAAATAAATGGAATTTAATTCAGAAAAAATATGTGTTTTTGAAAATGAGATTGTTCACGAGGGAACGGTGGAGCAGACAGTTGACAGCGATATTCAGCTTCCTGATTACTGTCCCGATATTGTTAAAATTCTGAAATGCAGTATTGAACCGAATATAACAGATACAAATATTACAGGGGATAGGATTACTATTGACGGGAGAGCAACTATAAGACTTATTTATTCAGATGAAGATAATAACATCAGATGCTTTGAGCAGGATTATCCTTTTTCAAAGTATTTTGAAGATGTTTCCGTTTCCGATGATGTTACGGCTGTTATAAAAAGGAGGACAGAGTTTGCAAATTGCAGAGCCGTAAGTCCTCGAAAAGCTGATGTTCACGGAAATATTGCCATAAGTTTTAAGCTGTACAAAAAAAGCAAAAGGGAAATTGTTTCAAAAGCTGAGGGTATGGGTGTCCAGCTAAGAAAAAGAAGTGATGAGGTTTCCGATTTTAACAGTGTAGTCTGCAAAAGCTTTTCTGTTGAAGAAGTGGTGGAGATTGGCGAAAAAAACACTTCTCCCGAATCTGTTATAAAACAGAGTGCGGTTGCACAGATGACTGAAAAGAAAGTAATAAACGATAAAATCCTCATAAAAGGTGAGCTTAATTTATCAGTTCTGTACTGTGATGAAGAAAATGAAATTTCCTTATTCAAATCCCAAATTCCGTTTACTCAGATTATTGAAATTAACGGCATTTCCGAAACATCGGACACGGATGTATTCCTGAATGTTGACGACCTTGATGTAAAAATAAAAACCGATTCACTGGAAAATCTGTTTCAGGTAAATGCTAAAATTACCGCAACTGTTTTTTCATCAGACAAAAACGAAGCTGAATTTGCTTTGGATACATATTCATTGTCGAATGAGCTTGACTGCAAAAAAGTGCCTGTAAAATTCAGCAAAAGAATTGGCAATATTAATGAAACGGCAGTGGTAAACGGTAAGTCTGAGCTGTCAACCGGTATTAAAAAAATAGTTGATGCACGATGCACAAATATTAAAAGTAAGGCTGTGGGTAACGGGGAAAATATAGTAATTAACGGTACTATGATTTTTTCTTTTCTGTATTATGACAGGGAAAATAAGCCTGCCTTTGCGGAAAGAGAAATTGATTTTGAATATAAAAAGAATATGGCAGACTGCAAGGATATAAATGTTAATTATGATATTTTTGTTATGAATGTGGGAGCAAATATTATAGGGGACAACACTGTTGAAGTTAAGGCAGAATACTGTGTATGTGCCGGCGTATACAAGACTGAAATTATGAATGTTTTGTCTGAAATTACAGTTCTCGATAAGAAAACAAGCAATAACAAATGTCCTCTTACTGTATATTTTGCCACACAAAATGAAAAACTTTGGGATATTGCAAGAAAATATAACTCGACCGTTGAAAAAATTAAGGATGAAAATTCTTTAAATGAAGATATTTTGCAGAATGACACTATGCTTATGATAACAGCATTTTAATGCCCATTAGTCAATAAAAAAGATGAAATGAATCGCTTACTTTTAAGGCTTGCGGTTCATTTCTCTATTTATGATGGCAAAAAACTTATATAATATGAGTTTTATCTGAATGTTATTTCTCTTATTGCATCAATGGGAATGACCCATTGGGGAAGTCTCCCGTCAAGTACTGTTTCAAATCTTTTATGCGTGTGACCTGCAAGTATTAACTTGATTGTATCACATTTTTTTATATAATCGACAACTTCCTGTGTCAGTGAATCCGTCTTTTGCTGTTGAAGTCTTTTCGGCGGGTATTCTGACATCATTTCATCCGGAACCGCCGTAAGACTTGCGTATTTTCTTTTCTCGTCAACCCTTGAATAGAATAAATCCTCGGTGTACAGAGGAATATGCATAAGTAAAACAATGGGTAAGCCTTTGTTGACTTCGGCTTTTAATTTATCAAAATTTTTCTGACTGAACTTGTAATAGGCGTCGTCCACACCAACAAAGTTTATGCCGTTGATAACTCTCGCAGAAAACATAATATCATTTTTATAAAGTGCCTGAACCTTGTCAAAAACTAATGCTCTGATGTGTTCGCAATCATATTCCATACCGCCCATGGGACGGAAATCGTGGTTACCGCAAACAAAAAAGCAATCATTATTATCGGTAAAATCTTTTATGTAACGCAGATTTTTACGGGATATAAAATCATTCATATCACCGGTATTAAAAATCGGTGCGTTAAGTTTTTTTGAAAGCTCGGAAGCGGCTTGCAGAACATTTTTTGAATGACTGTAAACCTGTTTTCGCTTTTTGGCAAGCTTCCTTATTCTTTTTTTGTCAAATAAGCTTACAAAATTCAGGTGCAAATCGCTTATCTGCAAAATTTTAAAAGGCTCAGTCGCACCTATCACAAATTCATCTTTAATAATTTCCATATACATCACCCAAAATTATAAGAGCTGTTTTATAAGTATAACATATTATAAAATGTAAAATTTACTGAGATTTTGTGTTGCGCTCATTTTTTGCCTGTGTCAGCTTTAATATTTCTTGCACTGTGGAAAGGGACGCAGTCACACATACAATAATTACACTGTATTTTATATCAATTATTCTGACTGTCAACGGCAACAAAAATATCAAAATTCCGGTAAGCTTATTAAGCAAAGAATGTTCTATAAAAAACTTCTGCTCTCTTTTGCTTTTTAAAATTATGCCGGTTATTTTTGTTACCGCAATAATTGCAATCCACACCCAAATCCAAATATTAAATTTCAGTAAAGGTAAGATTTTTATTGCATATACTGTTGCAAAAAACAAATCCGCTATGCTGTCAAGTAACGCACCTGTTTTACTTTCAGTACGTAATTTTCTTGCAACAAAACCGTCCAGCACATCCGTAACACCGCACAAAATATACAAAACTTGAAACAGTAAGGAGGACGGTGAAAAAGCAAACAACAAAACAGAAAAAATCATTCTGCTGACTGTGATAATATTTGCAATCATATTTCTTCAATTCTGCCTTTTATCCAATTATCTAAAAATTGCATCTGTTTATCTGTGTGAAACCAATGCTCACCGTTTTCCATAACGGTGACTTTTGCACCGAATTTTTCGGCAAATGAATTTATTGTATCAAATGACTGTAAGTTATCCTTTGCACCGCAGAGTATTTCGGTGGAAATATTCCACACAACAGGATTATTTTTTACCCACACAAGATATTCCCACGATAAAGTTTCACCGAATGATGTTTCGATATATTTTTTGTCGCTGAGTTCCTGTTCGGTTACATTTGCCCACCGCATCATATCGAAAATAAGCTTTTCCATATTCACAATGGGTGAAATAAAAAACGCTTTTTTTATTGGCTTTTTATTAAGCGAACAAAGAGAGAAAAACGCACCGATACTGTTTGCGATTAAAATAATACTATCATAATCAGCGGAAACAGTGTCAAAATAATCCGAAAACTCATTTACCGCTTCCCATGGTGTTTCGGATTTATAGTCAAATCCTATGATTTTATATCCGGGGAACAGCGGAATATAACGCCCCGCTTCCGAAGCAGATCCACCTTTTCCGTGTATGTATATAACAAGCCTTTTCATAGTAATCTTTCCCATTCTTCTTTCGTCAGCCTTGTAATATGTTCGGTGCGGATATCATCCAAAAGTTTCCAGTAAATATCTTTATTTGTGTGATGATAAGTAAATCCGCATTTTTCCTGTGCCCGTTTGGACTTTTCGTTAC
>JAZUIT010000327.1:0-4061 GCA_045642385.1 Acutalibacteraceae bacterium | reverse complement strand
CATTGATTCGCTTTTTGATAAGCTTGAGGAGAACTGATGTTACAGATCACATTTACCGACCGATTTCAAAAGCATTATAAAAATCTGACCGACATTGAGAAAAAGCAATTCAAAAACAAGCTGGCGATTTTTGCGGAGAATCCGATGCATCCGTCTTTGCGTGTCAAGCGGATACAAGGTACGCCCGATTTGTTTGAATTCAGTGTCAATATGGATATTCGGGTAATTTGGTTTTACGAGGGCGAACAGCTTGTCGCCCTTGTGGATATCGGTCATCATGACATTTTGAAAAGTTATTAACGAATACTTTTCGGCGTTTCGGAAAAACGGAACGCCTTTTTTAAAATATTTAACAATATATTTTGTAAGATTTTTTTAATACGACTGAATCAATTCAAAAATCTGCGACTTATAGGTGAAAGCGCTTTTAAGAGGTATCTCAATGGAAAAAGAAATAATTGAATACGCAGAGTATCTGTTTGCTGTCGCTATGAAAAAATGCGGAAATATCAGTGATGCGGAAGACCTGACGCAAGATGTCCTCCTTGCTGCACTCCAATACATGGATCGGGGCGGGACTATCACAAATTTGAAATATTGGCTGACTTCTGTTTTATCAAACAAATGGAATGATCTCCTTCGCAAAAAATATCATCTTCCTCTTGTTAGCTTTGATATGATACCGGATATTGAGGATGTTGATGACACGACCGAACGCCCGTGTGCCGAAGATGTAAGACGGGAAGTAGCATATCTTTCAAAACTTCAGCGTGAAGTCATTGCGAAGCATTATCTTGAAGGAAAAAGCGTTCAGAATATTGCCGATGATTTGGGCATACCGAAAGGCACGGTTCTTTCAAGGCTTTCATCCGGTAGAGAACAGATGCGGAAAGGATTGAATGATATGGAACAATACGAAAAGCACAGTTATCAACCGGAAAGACTGGAAATCAGTTGTCACGGTTGTCGGGGTTTCCACGATGAACCGTGGTCGCTTGTAGCAAACGATATGATGAAGCAGAATATTTTGATCGTTGCATATAATAAGCCGATCTCGGTCGTGGAAATCGCTCACGCTCTCGGTATTCCTACGGCATATATCGAAAACGCCGTGTTTGAATTAACAAAGTCAGAATTGATGCGGCAAATCGGAAGTAAATACTATACCGATTTTATGATCGTTTCTCCGGAACAGATTTTGAAAAGGCTTGATGTTGAACTCGCTTTCGCCGAGGAGCACTATGTTGAAATGTTACGGATTGTGAGAGAATATCAGAAAGCGATATCGGAGGTCGATTTTATTGATCAATTGACAGATGCGAAAAAAAAGAAACTTGAATATTACTTTATTTTACATTTGTTTTCTCATGCTATCTACACGGCAATACAAAAGATCGTGCCTTCAACGGAAACCTATCCTGTTCGTCCCGACGGCGGAAAATGGATTGCCGAAGGCGCAAAATATCCTCAGGATTTTGACTTTGAGAATTATCTGTTCGGAAAATACTGCTATGGAGGAGAACGACGTATTTATTGGGAAAATTTTCTTAGCGCAAAGTCCATTGATTTGAAAATATATGATACCCAACCGGATCTGAATAAGTATAATCGAGGAACACACGGAATTCGTGATGATGATTTGGCAAAACTGCTGTACATCATTTCAAGGGAAATCCCAATCGAAACCACGGGTGTCGATGTCATGTTGTGCGAAAGCATTCCGCACTTGATTGAATGCGGAATTTTGGGCGAGCACAACGGGACTCCTTTTGTGAATGTTCCGATCATTACTCCGGATGAGTACAATGAACTTGATAAAATACGCATCGGGTTTATGCACTGTATGGCTGATATGCTTGAGCCTTGGCTAAGAGAGATTTTTCCAAAACTCAGAATAGATATTCCCAAGCACCTTGAAGGACATATAGCAGAATTTAGACAATACTCTTGCTACGCAATTCCTATGGCATTTATGAAAAAAGCTATCGTGCAAGGAGATTTTGATGCAAAAGACGCAACTCCTCCAATGGTATTTGTGGTGGACGATTGTAACAGAAATCTAAGATAAATTTTCGGGCATCGGCGGTCTGCTGTCAGACCGCCGATGCCCTTTCAATATGATACGGTTTTTCGGCGTTTCGGAAAAACGGAACGCCTTTTCTTTTTGCTGTCTTCAATATGTGTGAAAAAATGACCGAAATCAAGAAAAATAGCTTATTTGATTGAAAATATTTTATTAACGAAAAGTCGAGACATTTCTTGGCACATTTTTCGTAACGAAAATTTCAGAGCAACTCATATAATTAAACCGTTAGTTTATCTGATTAGATAAATATCAAAATTCTATTGACATAAGTGATTAGACGAGTATAATATCAATTAGCGCAAAGCTTTGCAATAATTTAATTAAAGGGAGATACAATATGAACGAAAATATTAAGATATCGAACGGCGTAATAATTGGGGATTCCGTTTTTTATATTTCTGCCGCCTCGCTGCTTGACAAAGAGTGTAAACGGCTTTGTGAGTTTACCGCCGTTCTTGACAAAGACTCCGTCCGTAAAAAAGAAAATATTGCAGAATACAAGTGTGCGAAATACCGCTATGCGGTGATATCATTGATACATTCCACGCTTTACAATAACAACCGAGGAAGAAAGTCAAGAAATCTATCCGGCTCGCATTATCTGTTTCCGGTAATAGATGATTTGTTTTTCACGAAAAACCCGGGAAATCTTATGCTGTATGATTCGATTCCCGAGCTTGAAAAGCCCGATTTCAGTCTCTATTACGCTATGACAGAGTGTGCCGACACGGAGCTTGCAAAATATGAAGCAAAGCTTTCCGGTGCTTCGGATTGGGAAAAAACCGAGCTTAATGAGCGCATAAATGGATTGCATTTTGCAAAGGAATGTTTGCAAAATGCTTGGCAGACAAGGGGGGATATAACAAAATGAGACGCAATATTGAATTGTTAAAGCTCCTCTCCGATGAATCCCGACTTGAAATTCTGAACATTCTTTTAAGAGAGGATTCCTATGTGGAAAAAATAGCTTGTGAATTATCGCTGACACCTGCCACTGTTTGCTATCATCTGAAAAAGTTAGAGGATGCAGGCGTTGTGAACAGTTCCCGTTCTCAATTTTATATTATATATTCCACTAATCGGGAAATCTTTGAAAAGCCCTTATACGAGCTGATTCAAAGGGACGAATCCGATTCGGACAGAGAAGAAAAATACAAAAAATCGGTCATTTCGAGCTTTTTCAAATACGGCAGACTGACAAAGATACCGTCACAGCAAAAAAAGCGGGAAATCGTTCTTGCCGAGATTGCAAACGAGTTTGATATCGATCGTACATACAGCGAAAAGGAAGTCAACGAAATTATTTTACGCTATCACGATGACTTCTGCACCATTCGCCGGGAAATGATCGCATTCAAAATGATGAGCCGTGACAGAGAAAGCTACAGAAGAATCAAATGAAGCAAAAAATTTGCATTGCTGAACTGATATTTGACTACCGGAAAAAGCACGGGTTGTCACAGGAGGCATTTTCAAAGCTTCTGGGAGTCAGCACCATGGCTGTTTCCAAATGGGAAAGAGAGCTGTGTTATCCTGACATTTTTCTGTTGACGGACTTATCGGAAATACTGGGTGTTTCCATTGACGAAATGCTCGGAAAGGGGCAGTATTAAAAGGCGATTTCGCTACTTTTAATACTGCCCCATAAATAATCTGTGTTTTTTACCGAATATCAGCTATCGGAAATATTGTTCTTGCTATTAAAGCGGCGGATGCCGCCTTTACGGTAACCGTCATAATAAAAGTGCTTCGTGCCGTGCCGTTTCCGACGAGGCTGCTTGTCTGGATTATTTTCATCGCGGCGGTTAAAGCCGTCAACGCCGTCGTCGGGCTCGTAATTTATAAACGGTTCGTTTCCGAGCATACGGTTATGAATAAAATATGCGGGGTGCTTATGTTCGCGCTGCCGCTTTGTATCGGCATGTTTCCGGGCCTGCCGGTCGCGGCGCTTGCGGCTCCCGTATGTGCCGCGGCG
>JAZUIT010000326.1:0-2947 GCA_045642385.1 Acutalibacteraceae bacterium | reverse complement strand
TGTCTATATTGTACACCATTTGCGAAAAAAATGCAAGTGTTGCACAAAAAATATAACCTTTTTTTGGAAAAAATCACTAACATATGTTTCAAAACAGAAGATAAACAAAAAATTAATGGAATTATTATTATAAAATATGTTTACCCAATATTTAGTATTTTTTCGGCCTAAACACTTGAAAATCAGGCAAATGTTGTAATATTGTCCTTTACATACTTAATAACACATTCGCTTATATTTACCTTTTCTCTTGAAATATTAAACTTTTTGTTAATTTTATCAATTTCCTCCGGAATTACGGATGTTTCCTCGTTATCCTCATCATATCTTTCCCATTCTTCGGCTACTGCTTCGCCCAATTCAGAACCGAAAATTGCTGTTACCGCATCACCGGAAATACCTGTCAGAGGCTGTCCGTTTTTCTTAAAAAACTCACTGAGAACCGAATCCTTAGAATCGTCAAGCACATAAAAAGCGGCATAAACATATCTCATCTGCTGAGGCATTTCGTTAAATGTCTTTACCATATCCGCACTCTTATCCAGTCTTCTCTGAATATTTGCAACCACACCCTCGAAAACATCCTCCTGAGGTTGGCTGTCAATAACCTCAGCCGTAATTTGAGAAAAGGCTTCACGCAGTTTTTTCTCCCTGTCAAGCTTTGCTAAGAACTCTCTTTTTTCTCTGCTCCTTTGTGAAGAAGTCACCGCCGCTTTGTAACACAAAAATACCGTTAAAATACACAACAAAATGAAAAATATTATCAGATACCAATATTGTGCAACAAATGCTCCCATTTTATTTTACCTCCTGCAACGCTTTATAAATTTCGCCTTTTTTAAGTCCTGTTTCTGCTGCCGCCGACTTTGCCGCCTCACTTGCGGACATTCCTTTTTTCAGCATTTCCCGGGCAATATCCACCCCATCTGAAAGTGTATATTCTTTTTTAACGGGTTTTGCACCCTCGATTATGAGGACAATTTCACCCTTGGGACCTGTTTCACCGTAGATTTCAGATGCTTCCTTTAAGCCTATATGTATAACTTCCTCGTAAATTTTAGTAATTTCACGGACTATCGCAATGTGCCTGTCACCAAAGGTTTTATACATATCCTTTACGGTTGCGGGAAATTTATGCGGAGCTTCATAAAACACCATTGTCCGCTGTTCATCTTTAAGACTTTCAAGATGTTCTTTCCTGCTTTGCTTATTCATACTGAGAAAGCCCTCAAATGTAAACCTGCCCGTATTCATACCGGAAATAGCAAGTGCCGTTGCAAATGCAGTAGGGCCGGGAACGGAAACCACCTTAATATTATTTTCGTGACAGTATCTTACCAAATCCTCACCGGGGTCGGATATAGCCGGCATACCTGCATCTGTCACCAGTACACAGTTTTCCCCTGCCAAAAGCCTTTCTGCAATTTTTTCCCCTGCGGCTTTTCTGTTATGCTCATGATAGGAAAGCATAGGCTTTTTAATTCCGAAATGATTTAAAAGCTTAACCGTAACCCTTGTGTCCTCCGCCGCAATAAAATCGCAATTTTCCAGGGTTTCAACGGCTCTCGGTGAAAAATCCCCCAAATTTCCTATGGGAGTTCCTACCACATATAATGTACCCATAAATTAAAAATCCTCTCTGTATAAAATCCGTTCTTTCATTTCGTCGGTATATTGGTTGTTTTCATTATAAATATATAATCCCGGTTCAACCGTTAAGCCTTTTTTAGCACCTTTTCTGCCCTCAACCAATACAAGCCACGGTGCGGTGTCGGCTCTTTTTGATACGGTTCTCAACCTTTTGGGTTCAATGCCGTAAGCGGTCATTTTACAAAGAACCTCGCTTAACCGTTCAGCCCTGTGACACATACAAAATCTGCCTGAAAATTTCAGCAGATAATCTGCCGCCTTCATAATGTCATCAAGATTACATTCCACCTCGTGCCTTGCTATGAGATGCGCCTGTGAAATTGAAGTCTTGCCGGAATTTTTCTCAAAATAAGGGGGATTCATTGTAACAAGATTAAATTTTGCTCTCGGCAATATTTCTTTTATATTCTTTAAATCAGCATTATATATTTTGAACTTATCTTCAATACCGTTCATTTTAACAGCCTTGCGAAGCTGCTCACAGGCTTTTTCCTGAATTTCAACGGTCGTAATTTCGGAAAATTCTTTTCTGCACCACAACAGCGGTATTATACCGCAGCCTGTTCCCAAATCGCAGGCAACATCGCTTTTTCTGTAATTTGCAAAATATGAAAGCAGTAACGCATCCGTTCCGAAAGTATGCTCCTCGGACACTACCGCACTTATTGAATTACCCAACTTTTCAACAGACATATATTTCCCTTACCCCTGAAACATTTTTCCTTATTTTAACATAAATATATATGTTTGACAAGCAGATGTCACAAATGATATAATGGGACAGGTATATTCGTGAGGTGTGTGAAATGAAAAGGTTTTTATTGGCTGTTTTAAGCATCACAGTAATCATTCTTTCAATTCCGGTTTATTCCTTTGCGGAAAGCGGAAACATTTATTATATTGACAGCTTTTTGGGAGATGATACAAATTCCGGTACATTGGAAAACCCGTGGAAAAATTTAAGTGCGGCAAGCAAAAAAACTTTCTCTGCCGGCGACAAAATTTTATTAAAATGCGGCGGTACTTATACGGGTACTTTACAAGCAAGTGGCAACGGAACCCGACAGGAACCGATTGTACTTTCATCCTACGGTGATGAAGCCGCAGACGGAAAGCCGGTTGTTACCGTAAGCGGCAAAAATACGGTTATACTTCCCAAAAATACAGATTATTGGACAATTAAAAATCTTGAAATCACCGCACCGGACGGAAGGGGTATTTCAGTTTCCGCAAACAACGGATATGTTTCAGACGGCATTGAAATCAGAGATTGTTCATTCCACGATATTTACTATTA
>JAZUIT010000325.1:0-2146 GCA_045642385.1 Acutalibacteraceae bacterium | reverse complement strand
GGTTTTGCGTTCCGATAACGGACTTGTATTCCTGCCCCAGTATATCAACTCCTTTATGTCCTTAAAGGTTGAACAGTATGTGGACTTTGACACTCACGGAATGTTCATCTGTACCGTAACAGAAGCGAGAGTTATCTCCGATAAGGACACTATGACTTACAGCTATTATTTTGACAATGTTAAGCCGAAGCCGGAAACACAGAATAAAAAAGGCTGGGTATGTAAAATTTGCGGTTATGTTCACGAAAGTGAAGATTTGCCGGATGATTTTGTTTGTCCTCTTTGCAAGCACGGTGCGGCGGACTTTGAACCAATCGGAGAATAATTATGTCTCTACCCATTGACAGGATTATAGAAAAGCTTGACGAATATTTAGATAAAAATGATTTATCAGGTGCCGAAAGGCATTTGAAATACTGGCTTGAAGAAGCACGGCAGACTAAGGATTTCAGAGGCTCTTTCACAATACTCAACGAGCTTGTGGGCTTTTACCGAAAAATCGGTAAAAGAGATGAAGCATACAGTGCTTCATCCGAGGCTTTAAAGCTTGTTGAGGATATGGAAATTACCGAAACCGTTTCTGCCGCCACGGCTTATATAAATGTTGCCACCGCGTATAAAAGCTTCGGGGATTGGAAAAAGGCTTTGAGCCTGTACAAAAAAGCTAAAATAATTTACGAGAAAAATCTCGAAAACAACGACGGAAGATTGGGTGGACTTTATAACAATATGGCTCTCTGTCTTACAGATGCCGGGGATTTTGACGGTGCTTTGGATTTGTTCAATAAAGCTTTAAAGGTTATGGAGCTTACTGTGGACGGTGAGTTAGAACAGGCGATAACCTGCCTTAATATAGCAGATTTAATTGAACAACTGGACGGGCTTGAAAAGGGCTCAGATTCGATTTCCGATTTGGTGAGTAAGGCACAGGAGCTTATGCAAAAACCTGATATAAAAAAAGACGGTTATTTTGCCTTTGTTGCTGAAAAATGTATTCCCGGTTTTAAATATTACGGCTTTTTTGCCTTTGCAAAGGAGCTACAGGGAATTTGCGAAAAAATCAGGGCAGGTGAAAAATAATGAACGGTTTGCAGTTGGCAAAGGAATATTACGAAAGCTACGGACAGCCCATGCTTCACGAGGTTTTTAAAAATATTGAAGGCGTGTTGGCAATAGGCTTGGCAGGAAGCGGTTCGGAGTGTTTCGGCTATGATGATGAAATTTCCACCGACCACGATTTTGAACCCTGCTTTCAGATTTTTCTGCCCGGCGAGGGTTTGATTGATAATCAGGTTGCATTTAAACTGGAAAGAGCTTATGCAAAGCTACCTAAAGAATTTAAAGGCTATAAAAGAAATATTGTCAGCCCGGTAGGCGGAAGCAGGCACGGAGTTATAAGGTTTTCCGACTTTTATATTTCAAAATGCGGCAGTGCGGACGGTGAGCTTACCTTCGAACAATGGCTTTGCGTTCCCGAAAGTGCTTTGGCAGAGGCGGTGAACGGTGAGATTTTTAAGGATGAATACGGACTTTTCACCGAAATTCGCAATAGGTTAAAGCATTATCCAGAAGATATCCAGTTAAAAAAACTGGCAGGCTATCTGTTAAAGGCTCAGCAGTCGGGGCAGTATAATTATAACAGGTGTATTTCAAGAAATGATACTGCGGCGGCACAGCTTTGTGTGTATGAATTTGTTGATGCGGTATTGCATATAATATATCTTTTAAATAATAGGTATATGCCCTATTACAAATGGTCGTTCAGAGGCTTACGGGATTTGAAAATTTTAGGTGAGCTTTATGATTCACTTGAATTTTTGATTTCCACGGATAATTCAGCGGAAAATGCTCAACTTAAATCCGAAATGATTGAGGATATTGCAACATTGATAATCAACGAATTAAAGGATAATGATTTGTCAGCTGCAATATGCTCCGATTTGGAAAAACACGCATATTCCGTTAATGACAAAATAAAAAATGTCACTGTGAGAAATATGAATATTTTTGCAGGGATATAATATATAACGAAAGAGGTTGATTTTATGAAAAACAATAAGTATGCAGGTACACAGACAGAAAAAAATCTTGAAGCCGCATTTGCAGGCGAATCACAGGCAAGAAACAAGTACACATATTTCGCTTC
>JAZUIT010000324.1:0-2927 GCA_045642385.1 Acutalibacteraceae bacterium | reverse complement strand
AGCATAGTAATATTTTTTATAGACATTGTTATTATACACTAAAACATCAGAATTTGCAAGCGTTTTTATTAATCGTTTTAATAATTGTTTGACATAGACATAATAATGTATTATCATATTATTGATGAGGATTGGGGGTATGGTAATGTCAGAATATATTTTAGCAATTGATCAGGGAACAACAAGCTCCCGAACAATTATTTTTGATAAATCCGGAAATATAATATCAAAAGCACAAAAAGAATGCAAGCAGTACTACGCTAATGCCGGATGGGTTGAACATTACCCTATGGAGATATTGGAAACACAGTTTGAAACAATAGCACAAGCTGTTGAAAAAGGTAACATTAATCCCAATGATATTGCCGGTATCGGTATTACTAATCAGAGAGAAACCACCGTTTTGTGGGATAAAAATACAGGAAAACCTATTTATAATGCTATTGTTTGGCAATGCAGACGAACTGCCGATATTTGCGAGAAAATTAAAAAGCAGGGCTTGGGTGATTATATAACCGAAAAAACAGGTCTTATTATTGATGCATATTTTTCCGGTACAAAAATAAAATGGATTTTGGATAATGTTGATGGTGCGAGAGAAAAAGCGAAAAACGGTGAAATTCTTTTCGGCACAATTGAAACATGGTTAATCTGGAATTTAACCGGAGGAAAAGTTCATGTGACCGATTATTCCAATGCTTCAAGGACAATGCTTTTTGATGTTGACAAGCTTTGCTGGGATAAAAAGCTTTGTGATGCTTTGGATATACCTATGGAAATTCTTCCCGTACCTGTACAGTCAAGTCAGGTTTACGGTGAAGTTGCAGAAAATATTGCACCTATCGAAAAGCTTGCCGGTGTAAAAATCTGTGCCGCAATAGGCGATCAGCCTGCCGCACTTTTCGGTCAGGCCTGTTTTTCAAAGGGACAGGCAAAAAACACATACGGAACAGGTTGTTTCCTTTTGATGAACACGGGAGAAAAGAGAGTTATTTCAAAAAACAACCTTCTTTCCGGTGTTGCATGGGGACTTGACGGTAAGGTTACTTACGCATTGGAGGGCAGTGCTTTTAATGCCGGCTCAGTCATAAAGTGGTTGAGAGATGAGTTGCAGTTGATTGACTCAGCACCCCAATGTGATGAACTGGCGGAAAGTGTTGAAAATGCAAACGGTATTTATCTTGTACCTGCTTTCACGGGACTTGGCGCTCCATATTGGGATATGTACGCAAGGGGTGTAATTGTAGGACTTACAAGAGGTGTAACCCGCGCTCATATTGCAAGAAGTGTTCTTGAAAGCATTGCATTTCAAATGACAGATTTACTTGAAGCTATGGCGGCTGATTCGGATATATGCTTTACGGAGCTTCGTGTTGACGGCGGCGCAAGCATAAGTAATATTATGATGCAAATTCAGGCAGATTTAATCCGTACCACGGTTGACCGACCGAAATGTGTAGAAACCACAGCTTTGGGTGCGGCGTATCTTGCAGGACTTGCCGCAAAGGTGTATAATAGTCTTGATGAGATTTCTGTAAACCGTGTATCGGACAGAACCTTTGAGCCGAAAATAAGTGAAGAGGAAAGAAATTCTTTTTATTCCGGCTGGAAAAAGGCTGTCGAGCGTGCTAAGGATTGGGAAAATCATTAAAATAAATTAGGAGTGATAATTATGCCGAAAATTACAGTTGATTGGAAAACCATTACAAATTTTGTTACAGATGCATTTGAGGGTGTAGGCATTCCACATGATGATGCAGTAATCTGCACAGATGTTCTTTTGGAGTCCGATAGACGGGGAATTGAATCCCACGGTGTAAACCGCTTTAAGCCCGTTTATATGGACAGAATTAAAATCGGTATCCAAAATCCGGTTACAAATTATGAAATTATAAAGGAAACACCCACCACCGCAGTTGTTGACGGTCATGACGGTATGGGTCAGGTTATAGGCTACAAATCAATGGAGCTTGCCATTAAAAAAGCTAAGGAATACGGTATGGGTATGGTAGTTGTAAGAAATTCCTGCCATTACGGTATTGCAGGTTATTATGCAAGTATGGCGGCTAAGGCAGGCTGTATCGGTATTACCGGAACAAATGCCCGTCCCTCTGTTGCGCCTACATTCGGTGTTGAGGGTATGTTCGGTACAAACCCGCTTACAATAGGTATTCCCACAAATGACGATTTTGATTTTGTCATTGACTGCGCAACTTCTATTACACAGAACGGCAAAATTGAATATTACGAAAGAATAGGCGAGGATGTTCATCCCGGCACAATTGTTGATGCTGACGGTAATGCTGTTGAGGGTGATGCAGGAGTTTCATTGAAAAAAATCCGTAACGGTACAGCCGCATTGACAACCCTGGGCGGTATCGGTGAAGCATTGGGTGGCTACAAGGGCTTCGGTTATGCTATGGTTATCGAGCTTCTTTCCTCTGTTTTACAGGACGGTATTTACGGCAAGGCGCTTAACGGCAAAAACGAAAAAGGGGAAACTGTACCTTATCATTTGGGACATTTCTTTATTGCTATTGATACAAACCATTTCTTGGGTGTAGAACTTTGCAGAGCTAAGAGCAGCGAAATTTTAAAGACTATCCGTGAATCCAAAAAAGCTCCCGGTCAGGACAGAATTTTCACAGCAGGCGAAAAAGAATGGGAAGTATGGTTAAGCCGTAAGGATTCCGGTGTTCCCATTAATGAGTCTGTTCAAAAGGAAATTTCACAGATAAGAGATGAACTCGGACTTATTGAATATGTGTTCCCGTGGGATTAATTGTTAAAACGAGGTAAATTTATGGATTACGCAAAGGAATCTTTAAGACTGCATTATGAATGGCACGGCAAGATTGAAATGACTGCCAGGGCAAAGGTTGATACAAAAGAAAAGCTTTCCTTAGCCTACACTCCCGGTGTTGCAC
>JAZUIT010000323.1:0-5594 GCA_045642385.1 Acutalibacteraceae bacterium | reverse complement strand
AAATTCTATGGCAAAAAAGTATGTTTATCAGTTCTCCGAAGGTAATGCCACTATGAGAGAACTCCTCGGCGGTAAGGGTGCAAACCTCGCTGAAATGACTTCAATCTTCGGTAAAGATCGTGTACGCCAGGGATTCACAATCACAACAGAAGCTTGTACTCAGTATTATGAGGACGGCGGTATCAGCGATGTTATCATGGCTGAAATCGAAAGCAATATAACAAAAATGGAAGAGGTTACAGGTAAGAAATTCGGTGACATCGAAAATCCCCTCCTCGTTTCAGTTCGTTCCGGCGCGCGTGCTTCAATGCCCGGTATGATGGATACAATTCTTAACTTAGGTCTTAATGAAGATGTTGTTGCATCTATTGCAGAAAAATCAGGCAATGAAAGATGGGCTTGGGACTGTTACAGAAGATTTATTCAGATGTATTCTGATGTTGTTATGGAAGTCGGTAAGAAATACTTTGAAGTTCTTATTGACGAAATGAAAGAAAAGAAAGGTGTTACTCAGGACGTAGAGCTTGATGCTAACGACCTTAAAGAGCTTGCAAATCAGTTTAAGGCTGAATACAAGTCAAAGATTGGTAATGATTTCCCCACAGACCCCAAAGAACAGCTTATCGGTGCTATCAAAGCTGTTTTCCGTTCATGGGACAACCCCCGTGCTAATGTTTACAGAAGAGATAACGATATTCCTTTCAGCTGGGGTACAGCAGTTAATGTTCAGTCCATGGCATTCGGTAATATGGGTGATGATTGCGGTACAGGTGTTGCATTTACCCGTGACCCCGCAACAGGTGAAAAGAAGCTTATGGGTGAGTTCCTTACAAATGCACAGGGTGAAGATGTTGTTGCAGGTGTTCGTACTCCCATGCCGATTGCTGAAATGGCAGATAAATTCCCCCAGGCTTTCGCAGATTTCAAGGATGTTTGTGCAAAGCTTGAAAATCATTACAGAGATATGCAGGATATGGAGTTCACCGTTGAACACGGTCACCTCTATATGCTTCAGACAAGAAACGGTAAGAGAACAGCTCAGGCTGCATTGCAGATTGCTTGTGATTTAGTTGCCGAAGGCATGAGAACAGAAGAAGAAGCAGTTGCAATGATTGACCCCCGTAACCTCGATACTCTTCTTCATCCCCAGTTTGATGTTAAAGCTTTAAAGGCTGCAACACCTATCGGTAAGGGTCTCGGTGCTTCTCCCGGTGCTGCTTGCGGTAAAATCGTATTCACAGCTGATGATGCTGTTGAATGGGCAGAAAAAGGTGAAAAGGTTGTTCTTGTTCGTCTTGAACCTTCTCCCGAAGATATCACAGGTATGATATCCGCTCAGGGTATCCTCACAGTTCGTGGCGGTATGACTTCTCACGCAGCTGTTGTTGCCCGTGGTATGGGTGAATGTTGTGTTTCCGGTTGCGGCGACATTAAGATGGATGAAGAAAACAAAAAGTTTGAATTGGCAGGTAAGACCTTCGTTGAAGGTGACTTTATTTCAATCGACGGTACAACAGGTAACATCTATGACGGAATTATTCCCACAGTTGATGCTACTATCGCCGGTACTTTCGGTCAGATTATGGAATGGGCTGACAAGTTCAGAAAGCTCAAGGTTCGCACAAATGCTGATACACCCGCCGATGCACAAAAGGCTGTTGAGCTTGGTGCAGAGGGTATCGGACTTTGCCGTACAGAGCATATGTTCTTTGGTGAAGGCAGAATTGATGCTTTCCGTGAGATGATTTGCTCCACTTCTATTGAAGAAAGAGAAGCAGCTCTTGCAAAGGTTCTTCCTTATCAGCAGAGCGACTTCGAGGGTCTCTTTGAAGCACTTAAAGGTAACCCCGTTACAATCCGTTTCCTTGATCCTCCGCTTCATGAGTTCGTTCCCACAGAAGCTGAAGATATTAAGAAGCTTGCAGATGCACAGGGTAAGACAGTAGCAGAAATCGAAGCTATTATTGATTCTCTTAAAGAGTTCAACCCCATGATGGGTCACCGTGGATGCCGTCTTGCAGTAACTTATCCCGAAATTGCAAAGATGCAGACAACCGCTGTTATCCGTGCAGCTATTAAGGTTAAGAAAGCTCACGCTGACTGGAACATCGTTCCCGAAATTATGATTCCCCTTGTCGGCGACATCAAGGAGCTCAAATATGTTAAGAAGTTTGTTGTTGAAACAGCAGATGCTGAAATCGCAGCAGCAGGTATCGACCTCAAATATGAAGTTGGCACAATGATTGAAATCCCCCGTGCAGCATTAACAGCTGACGAAATCGCAGGCGAAGCTGAGTTCTTCTGCTTCGGTACAAACGATTTAACTCAGATGACTTACGGCTTCAGCCGTGACGATGCAGGTAAGTTCCTTAACGCTTACTATGATGCAAAGATTTTTGAAAATGATCCCTTTGCAAAGCTTGACCAGATTGGTGTCGGTAAGCTTATGGAAATGGCTGTTGAGCTTGGTAAGAAAGTTCGTCCCACAATGCACTGCGGTATCTGCGGTGAACACGGCGGCGATCCCACATCAGTTGAGTTCTGCCACAAGATTGGACTTGACTATGTTTCATGCTCACCCTTCCGTGTACCGATTGCCCGCCTCGCAGCAGCTCAGGCAGCTATCGCTGACAAGAAATAATTATCTTTCGTAAAGGACGATGTCCACATCGTCCCGAAAATAATGAAAAAGCTATCCGCCCGAAGAAATTCGGGCGGATTTTTTTGTAATCTTTCTATTAAAACAGTGCTATTTTTTCAATAATATTTTTTAATGAAAAATCAAATTAACAAAAATTTTGATAATCAGAAGAAAACTCAAATTAAAAAACACTTGACAAAACTATGTCTATACAATATAATTTTTGTGTATCGTTTTTATGGAGGATTAGTGTTATGTCGGAATTGGCTATCATGTTTTGTAAAGCTATAGCTAAACCGATTATTTTTTTTGCTTCGAAGCTTGCGCCGATTACAAGATACTTTTCAAAAATCAACCACGAAATATCCAGGACATTTGAAAAAGTTAAATATACTAATCAATTAATTCCTTTTAAGGATGAAGTCGGTGATTGGTGTTTTGAAACTGATAAAAATTTTAAAATTTTGCAGATTGCGGATATACACTTAGGTGGAGGATTTTTTTCAAGGAAAAGAGATAAAAAGGCTATGAATGCGGTAGCATCAATGGTGACTGCCGAAAAGCCTGATTTGGTAGTTTTTACCGGAGATGTAGTGTTTTCTCTGTTTTCGACCTCCGGAACATTTAACAACAAAACCGGTGCTGAAATGTTTATTAATATGATGGAGGGCTTAGGGTGTTACTGGGCTATGTGTTTCGGTAATCACGAGTTTGAAAACTACTGTGTACACGATGAAAAAGAAGTTGTAAGCTGGTACACCGATAAAAACTTGAAATATTGTCTTTTTGATGACGGTCCGGAGGGTGTCGACGGACACGGTAATCAAGTTATTAAAATTAAAAACAGCAACGGAGCTGTTGTTCAGGCTCTTTTTTTCCTTGACTCTCATACATATGTAAAAGAAGATTACTTCGGTTTATTTCGCTGGTATGATAATATCCATGTCAATCAGATACAGTGGTATAAAGACAAATTATTGGCTGTGGATGCGGAAAACAAACTTATAAGTCCCAAAGCTTCTATGATAAAATCAATATTATTTCATCATATTCCACAGGAAGAGTTTGAATATGCATGGAGCGAGTACCGTGAAAACGGATATAAAGATACGGAAAATGTAAAATACTTTTTCGGGCAATGCAGAGAAGATAACGAAAAAAATTCTATACCAAAATATAAAAGCCGTATTTTTGAAACGCTTTGCGAGCTAAAATCCACACAGGCAGTTTTCGTCGGACATAATCATCTTAATAATTTTTCCGTTGAATATAAAGGAATAAGGCTCACATACGGAATGAGTATAGATTATCTTGCTTATTACGGGATTTCACGGTGGAAAGAACAACGGGGTTGTACTATAATTAAAATCCGACCTGACGGTAGCTTTGATTGCAGACAGGAAAGTTATTATCAGGATAAATATGTTTCGAGATTTGAAAAAGAAATTTTATAAAAAAGGAGCAAAAAGTTATGTCACCAATCGTAGTAAAAGTTTTAAGTTCAATTGTGTCGCCCATCCTCTCTTTCCTGATTTCATTTTCACCGTTTACATATTTTATATCAGGAAAAAATGTAGAAATCTCAAAAACCTTTGACAAAATACAATATGAAGAACAGCTTGTTCCTCAGCTTGACAAAGACGGAGACTGGTGCTTCACAACTGACGAAGAGTTTAAGATTTTGCAAATAGCCGATGTCCATATAGGCGGCGGATGTTTTTCCTTGGAAAAAGATAAAAAGGCTATGAATGCCGTTGCCGCAATGGTTACTGCGGAAAAGCCGGATTTAGTTGTTTTCACCGGCGATGCAACATTCCCGTTTTTGCCCTATTCGGGAACCTGCGATAATAAGATTTCCGCTGAAATGTTCATAAATATGATGGAGTCTTTGGGTTGTTACTGGGCTATGTGCTTCGGCAACCACGAAACGGAAGCATACAGCTATTACGATATTGATGAGGTTCTTAAATGGTACACTGATAAAAACCTTAAATATTGTCTTTTCCAAGATGATTCTCCTGAGGTTGACGGTCATTCCAACCAGTTAATTAAAGTCAAAAACAGTAAAGGCATTATAACCCAAGGTATCATTCTGCTTGATTCTCATGCTTATACTGATAATGATTATTTCGGCTTGTTCCATTTTTATGATTACATTCACGACAATCAGATTGAGTGGTACAAAAATCAGATTATTAAAATGGACAACGAAAACAAGTCAATAGACCCACAAACTGAGCTTGTTAAAACATTGCTGTTTCAGCACATTCCTTTGGAGGAATATAAGGCTGCATGGTACGAATACAAAGCAAACGGCTATAAAGATACCGAAAATGTGCAGTATGTTTACGGTAAATGCGGCGAAAATAATGAAGCTATTGAGTGTTCAAAGCACGATACTCAGATGTTTGAAACCATTCTTGAAATGAAGTCCACACAGGGCGTTTTCGTTGGTCATGACCACATGAATAATTTTTCTGTGATATATAAGGGCGTAAGGCTTACATACGGAATGAGCATTGACTATCTTGCTTATATCGGACTTGATAAAGTGCCTGACCAAAGAGGTTGCACAGTCATAGAGGTTCAACCTGACGGAAGCTTTAACTGTCATCAGGAAAACTACTATCAGGATAAATATGTAACAAGATTCCCCAAAGAAGTTTTATAATAAGGTCAAAAATACGAGGCTGAAAAACGGTTTTCAGCCTCGTATTTATATGTTTTTGTATTTTTTCTTCCCGAAATGTTTGTTCCACAATTTAATTGAAGCAAAACAGATAACAGCTCCTGCCAAAGCAATTACCGGCCAGGTTGAAATGGTAAAATTCCAACCTTTGTTTTGTGCTAATGCCGCAACTCCGTAGTTTGATATTGCCGCACCGATGTATGTACTGAAATTTAATGCGCCGGAAATAAGAGAAACTTTTCCGTACTCTCTGAAAAAATTCGG
>JAZUIT010000322.1:0-3094 GCA_045642385.1 Acutalibacteraceae bacterium | reverse complement strand
CCAAAAACCTGCTTCGCTTTTTGATTATATTTTCGACAGTATGCTTATTGTGTCCGACAGCTTCAATGTTAAAGAAAAGCTTACTGCCGCCGAAAAACTATTATATGAGGAAATTAAAGCTCTGCTCACGGACGGTGTTCTCGCAAGCGGATTAGATACATTTTCTTTAAATTCGGCACAGTTTATTGCCGAGTTTGAGCGTAAGGGTGCAATATATTTTGATAATTTAGCTCGTGGCAGTTTTGATACACCTGTCAGAGAGTTGGTAACCGTTACCGCAAGTCAGATTTCGCCCTGGAACGGTTCCACAGGACAGCTTATTGAAGACCTGTCCGTATATAAAAATAAACAGGATACCACCTGCGTTGTAATGGCAGGTACCGAGAAAAGTGCAAAGGCTCTCGCTGAGGATTTAATTGACGAGGGCTTGAACTGTGTATTTTTCCCGGAATATCCTAAGGATTTTCCAAAGGGTATGATAACGGTTATACCCAATACATTGTCAGGCGGCTTTGAATATCCGCGGTCAAAATTTGTGCTTTTTACCTACGGTGCAAGGCTCAATTTGAAAGCCCACACAAAGCAGAAAAAGAAAAGCAACAAAAATGCTTTTAATTCTCTTGATGAGCTTCACAGGGGAGATTATGTTGTTCATAATCAGCACGGTATCGGTATTTTCGAGGGTATTCAGAAGCTTGAAGCATCCGGCACGATAAAAGATTATATTAAAATCAAGTACGATAAAGGGGATTTACTTTATGTCCCCGTAACTCAGCTTGATATTATTTCAAAATATATCGGCACTCATTCCGAGGACGGAAAAGGTGTTAAATTAAGTAAATTAGGTGGTAAGGACTGGTCAAAAGCCAAGGCAAAGGTTAAAAAAGCCGTTGTGGAAATGGCTCAGGAATTAATAGAGCTTTATTCAAAGAGAATGAAAGTCAAGGGACACGCATTTTCGCCGGATATTGATATGCAAAACGATTTCGAAAGACGGTTTGAATTTGAAGAAACCGAAGACCAGCTCCGTTGTATAGATGAAATTAAAAACGATATGGAAAAACCCCAACCCATGGACAGACTTCTCTGCGGTGATGTTGGATTTGGTAAAACCGAGGTTGCGTTGAGAGGTGCATTTAAATGTGTGGCAGACAGTTGCCAGTGTGCAATTTTAGTACCCACCACAATTTTAGCCTTACAGCATTATCAGACCTTGCAAAAAAGATTTGAGGGCTTCCCGGTTGAAATAAGAATGTTGTCCCGTTTTGTTTCCGCAAAAGAGCAGGCACAGACAGTTAAGGATTTAAAAAGAGGTACTGTCGATATTGTAGTCGGCACTCACAAATTACTAAATAAAAGCCTTGAATTTAAAAATTTAGGTTTACTTATTGTTGACGAGGAACAGCGATTCGGCGTGGCACAAAAGGAAAAATTAAAGGAAATGTTCCCGGCAGTTGATGTATTGACCTTGTCAGCGACACCAATTCCCCGAACACTTAATATGGCGATGACAGGTATCAGGGATATGTCCGTAATCGAGGAAGCACCCGGGGACAGACACCCGGTGCAGACCTATGTTATTGAGCATGATGAAGAAGTTTTAGTGCAGGCTATGCAAAAGGAATTACGCCGTGGCGGTCAGGTTTATTATCTCCATAACCGTGTTGAAACCATTATGAAAAAAGCGGCGGAAATTAAAAATATGATGCCTGATGCAACGGTTGTGGTAGCTCACGGAAAAATGGATGAGGATGAATTATCCGATGTGTGGCGCAGACTGTTGGAGGGAGAAATTGATATTCTTGTCTGTACAACAATTATTGAAACCGGTGTGGATGTTCCCAATGTAAATACTTTGATTATTGAAAATGCGGATAAAATGGGTTTGGCACAGCTTCATCAGATAAGAGGTCGTGTAGGTCGTTCTGCAAGGAGAGCCAGTGCATATTTCACATTTACAAAGGGCAAAATGATTTCCGATGTGGCTTCAAGAAGACTTGAAGCAATAAGAGAGTTTACTCAGTTCGGTTCGGGTTTTAAGATTGCTATGCGTGATTTGGAAATAAGAGGCGCCGGTAATGTTTTGGGCGCTCAACAGCACGGTCACATGGAATCCGTGGGCTACGATATGTACTTAAAGCTTTTGGCACAGGCGGTAAATGAGGAAAACGGAAATACCGAGGCGGCAGAGGAAGAGCCGGAATGTCTTATTGATTTGCCGATAGATGCCCATATTCCGGAAAGCTATATAAATAACATCCCTCATAAGCTTGCAATGTACCGCAGAATTGCGGAAATAAGGACCGTTGAGGATGCAGATGATGTTATTGATGAGCTGATTGACCGTTTCGGTGAACCTCCCGAAAGCGTAATGGGACTTATTAAAATTGCACAGGTAAGAAATACCGCCGCAAGGATAGGCGTTTATGAAATAGGAAATAAAAACGGAAATATGCTTTTCTATACAAATAATATTGATATGAAAGATGTTTCCAGATTATCTCTGTTTTTCAGGGGTAGAATTATGATAAACACCAAAGACAGACCGTATATTTTGATAAAGAAAAAAGCTGATGAGCTGCCGCTGGAAACAGTATCAAAAGCCGTTGAGGTTTTAGCGCATAATCAGGAATTATAGACGAAAGATTTTTAATGTAATTAAATCAGGCTTTGCAAGTAAAAATATGGCAAAAGTCCTTGAACACCATAAGAACAATTTTGAAAAACAACCCGATAAAAAATAGTATAAAAAACAAAAGGAGCTGTAAAAAATACGAGTTTTTTACAGCTCCTTTTACTTATTTACTTTTTTCTGTTTTTATATCTTTAATGCCGCTTACTGCTTCCGGATGCTTGTCTATAAATTTCTGAACCTTATCTTTACCGTCTTTCAGATTAATAAAATCACCGTCGCAGAAAAAATAAAATTGTTTTGCTTCGTTGGTTTTAATGTCGGCAGTTATAACAACACTTGTATAGTCGTTGATTATGTATGTGTAGGTTTTGTAAACACTTTCCATAACATCTTTTGGATATTTGTTAAAATCTTCAAGTGATAAATCTTCTTTTTCAGACAACTTTAATACAGTTTCTG
>JAZUIT010000321.1:0-2901 GCA_045642385.1 Acutalibacteraceae bacterium | reverse complement strand
GTTCGTGCTTTTGGGTAAAATCATTCCAAAAGGCAGAATCTTTTTTGATAACTGCCGAGATAATCTCATACATCTGCGAAAAGTTGTTATGGAGTGTTGTATGAGTAAATCTTCCGGATACACCACGCCAACCGTCAACCTTTTCTTTCGGTAGATTGTTGTCGATATAGTTGGCGATATCCTTATGGCAAATGAGCATCAAGTGCATCTGCTTCTTGCCACTGCGGGTGCATTTCTCCGCAAAGTCCTGCAAAAGCTTGATATCGCTTATAGTAGCATTACCGATGCTTGATTCAAGATATTTACTGAATTCATCGTAAACGATATATACGCCGTCATAACCGATTTCGCAGAGCTTGTCTACAACTTTTTCATAAAGCTCAACAACATCAAATCCGAGGAACGGATTGAAACTGCTGCCCGAAGTAAGTGTCGGGAACAATTCAACGAATTTCTCGTATGCTTCAACATTGTATTCTTTAAGGGACATCTCAAAGTCTTCAATCGGCTCGTTCAAAGCAGCGAGGAACTTTTCATATGTCTCGGGATAATCGTTTTTCCAACTTTCAATTGCATTGAGAGATGCCTTGAAATGTGTATCAGGCATAATTCCGGAAAGGTTTTCATCGGACAATGCTTGTTGCAGAGCATAAAGGAAAGATTGTGTCAGACTTGAACTGCTTCCGGATACAACTATCGGGAGCAGCTTACGCTGACTGTTGATATATTCCTGCGTGAATTCATAAAGCTTCGGGTTTGCTTCTTTCATCTTGTTAAGAAGATTTGTAAAAGCAGATTTATCGTTCTTATAAAGCAAAGAAAGCAAAACCAAAATGATATGCGACTTACCTCTGCCGTAAGCACCGATCAATATTCTTGCTCTGTCGGTTGCATTAGGTGCAGTACTGAGTAAAACATCTTCAATGATATCAAGTGAGGACAAGGTAGGAATAAATCCGGCAACCTTATCGGCATTGTTGAAATCATAAGCGATGTTAACAGAAGTCTGAAAACCTTTTGCAACGTCTATTTTATTGTCGAACATAGGCACAGCCTCCTGTCGTTAATTATTGATTGAGTTATAGTACTCTTGTACGCACTCAAGAAAACTCATGGGTTTCTCGATACGGATAATATCAAGTCCGGCTGTACGCACAACCTTGATATAGCCGAGTAATTCGATTTTATAAAGCAGATTTGTAAGAGTGATGATATCCAGATTGAATATCTTTCCTGCATTGCAAACATCGTTTTGTATGGAAGAAATCTTAATGGATGTCTCCCCTTTTGCCTGATCAAGAATAACGGCAAGCAAAACAAGCGGATGCAGGGTATCCTTTTTCGGGACAGATTTCTTATAAAGTTTTTCCTTCTTATTGCTGATATCAATAAGACCGAGTTCGCCGAGAGGACAGTCAATATTGCTTTCCGGCTGAACCTTTTCGGGAGAAGATTTTATTCTCGGAACATAGGTGTTGATAATGCAGTTGTAATCATCCTCAAGCGACCGTTCCGAAACCTCTTCGCCATTAATCCGGATGTAATTTGTCAGTTGCTTGACAAAATCATCCTTTGAAAACTCAGTCATCTTGAATTCATTGAAGAAATAATACCAGGCCGTTGCATCGTCAACATTCGTTGAAAGCATATAGTGCAGCAACCACAAGGTTCCCATTTCTTCCATATAGGGATCATTGTCGAACACAACCTGACCAAACTCGGTAAAAGTCTGTTCACGACGCCCGGAAGTCGGCTCCGAAGTAAGCTTTACGGCTTGAAGCCAATATCTGAGTGCCTTGACCATGTTTGCACCGATTCCGAGAACATCCATCGGGTTTCCGTTTGTCCCCATAAAAACACTCGGATCGGCATTAACATTTCTCATACCTTTATTCAGCCATCCTTTACGGATGAAGAAGGTATCATGTGCTCTGAATTTCATACAAATACTCCTTTAGTCCTTGGTTTTCAGGTAACGATCCATCAGACAGCCACCGTCCAAGTACTTCGCCGTAACACACATCTTGCACCTACGGCATTTATTTTCGTTGATATAATACTTGTCTCCAATAATGGAAATAGCACCGAACCGGCAAAGCGATTCGCATTTAAGGCATTTTCGGCAAGCATTGAACTTCTTAACCTGATAGCCGATCATACGCTGAAGGTCATCGTGCTTTGCGACATTCATCGTTTTGATCTTTACGGCATACTCATATCCTTCCTGAGAAAACGGCTGAACCGAAATAATCGGGACATTGGTTTTCAAATCCACAATAATGGTTTCGTTTATGAGCTTTCTGCCGAGTTCCGGAGCAATCCTGCCGAATGGTGTAAACATACCGATAAAGCATTCGTCAATCGGCTTTTTTAATTGATAAACCTTTGCGTTGTCTTCGGTAGTGCAATTCGTAAATTTGATTTTAACATCGGATGCTGCCTTGATACCGTTACCGCCTTGACGGGCTTTCCATTTGCCGGTGTCAACATATACTTCCGGATCGGGTTTGCCGATTCTCTTTGCGAACTCAATCAAGAACGAATGCCATTTTTCATATTGCTCTGACATATAAATCTTTGATAAGAACTCTGCTCTTGAATTGTTATTTGGGCAACACCAGCATCCCACACGGTCGTAACCGAGACGGTAGGCATCGTTAAAATCAATTTTCTCACCAAGTATGTAAAGCCAGATATCAATATCCTTCCAGAAGAAAATCGGAGATGCAACCGTCTGCTGTTGAATCTTGGTTGATTCTGCATTGTCTTCGATTCGGTTGTATTTACTTCTGGCAGTTGACTCACATTTACGGATGCCGTAATAAGTGAGAATACTTTTATCTCTGTAAAACCCGGTGATGACGCGGGAAATCGGTCCCGTCTTAAACATAAGGCTACACC
>JAZUIT010000320.1:0-3688 GCA_045642385.1 Acutalibacteraceae bacterium | reverse complement strand
GAGCCTGCGTTTTTCGCAGCACGCAAATGATTGCGGCAGTTAAAAAGAATGGTATCTAAATTTATAACTTCTTCTGTTTTCTTCTTTGCCATATTCATTCCTCCGAAATGGATATAATATAAACCTCATAAGGTTACACTTTTGTTCAACTTTATCTTTCTGAACACACCGTTCACACTATCATTTTTCCTTCGGCAAGGTCTTTTGCCGCAAACGGGAAGAAGTAGAACGGAAGCGTCAATAGCTTCTGTTCGGCATCATAACCGTAATTATTTTTTGACACTTTAATAGCGTACTCAAATTTATTATGATTTGAAAACTTTTGAAGTGAGTTCAGCGTACCTCTGCCTTTCTTAACATCAATCGGGTAGAGTTTATTGTCTGACTCAATAATAAATTCAAGTTCAGCGGAAGATTTGCCACGCCAATAAAACAGTTTATGCTCTTTTGCAATCAATTCATTTGCCACAAAGTTCTCAAAGAATATGCCCGAAAGCGTATTTTCTCTTTCGTTTGAAACAAAAGAAGCAGCATTGATTCCGCTCTGATAAGAAAACATTCCGATGTCAGCGAGGAACAGACGGAAACTGCTGTCATTATCCTGCATAAGCGGCATTGTAATATGCTCTTTCAGTTGATAGGACTGATTGAGGATATGTGCCATTGTAAGCCATTGAACGGAAGTCGCAAAGTCCCTTGTTCTGCTGTTTTCTTCGATAAAACCCGGTGAGAAGTTTTTGGACTCCTTGTTGAGTTCCTTATATATATTCTGATACAGTGTGCGTGAACGGAGTACCGCTTCCTGACTTGCCTGATACAGTTCCATGTCAGAGAGATAATTGTCATAAAGAACCTTTAGAATTTCTCTTGATTCAAGAAGACTGTCACCGTCGATATATGCTTCTACCGCTTCGGGCATACCACCTACAAGCAGGTATTTATATATCTGATCCATAGCCATTTCGTGAAAGCCTTTTTCAAGAGGCTTTTTCTTTTTGTAGGCTTCCTTAACCTTATTGTAAAGCATACGGTTGCTGTTCATCAAAAACTCATCAAATGTCATCGGATAGACTGTCATCTGATTTATTTTGCCGACGGGGAAAAGGAATTTTTCGTTATCCCCGACACCCCTTTTATGAGTCTCACGCTGAATTTTAATACGAACCATAGAACCGGTAGCAATTACGGGAATCTGCCTGAAATCCTGACAAAAGTATTTCAGCGACGAAACAATATTAGGGCATTCCTGCACCTCATCAAAAATCAGAAGCGTATTTTCGTTAATCTGTTTTCCGAAAAAGAGAGAAATATATTCAATAATTTTTTCGGCATTGGCAGTACCTGCACAAAAAGCACGGATTTCATCTTCTTTTTTACAATCTACATAAATATAGTTGCCCTTATAATAAGTTTCGGCAAAGATGTCCTTAACAAGATAAGTTTTGCCGACCTGACGGGCACCCCACACAATCAGCGGATTTTTGCGTTTGTTATTATTCCATTCTATAAGCGTATGCAGTGCGTTTCGCTCCATAACGGCACCTCCATAGCTATCATTGGTATCATAATATCATAATTTACACCATATATCAAGGTGTATATTCAATTATTTGCACGAATTTCGATGTAAATATCACATTTGTTCACACATAACGCTTAAATTTAATAGCAACAACATCTTTTGATGTTAATTTATACTTGACTATAAGCCCTTTTCGTTAATTCGAGAAGGGCTTTTTTATTTGTAAAAAACTGATAATTTGGAATTTCAAATGCTGACAATTTGCAAACTCTCAAAAAATCTATGCACTTTTTACTGAATTATTTACTAATAAATAAGGGAATATTTTAGTAAAAACGCTGAATTATTTAAAAATCAAAAAATTTTTCAAAAAAGACTATGAGTTTTTGCAAAAAACGTCCAGTAAGAAGTAGAGGGGTAAAACTACATATTTTTGGATTTTATCCTTTTTAGCGGTCAAATATGAACTTTTTGTAAACTTTTCGTTTCATACCCCCTTTTTTGGCCTCTGAATTTGCATAGAGGGTAGAGGGGTAAATAAAAATTTTTAAGTTTTTTCAGAAATTTTCAGATTTTATGCTATATTTTCGGACCCCTTATTCCATACATTATGTAGGGATTAATGTACCTCTATCGAACAGAGCGATTTTTATGAACTCCGTATGGATTACGGCAATCCTGTTGAATACAGGTACGAAAACTACGGCACCGAGCCGAAGAAAAATTGCCGAAAATCGGGTTGTTGAAAAAAATAATAAATTTACAAGGAGTGATTAGTATTCCACGAAAGCAGAAGTATTGTCACCTGTTCTACGGAATCGGTGATGATGAAATTCAAATTGACAGCTTTGATAAAAAGCTGAATACCGAGGTGTTGAACCTGGCTGAAAAGGAACCCGCCGCTGTTTTTATCATCAATGATGAGGACAAGCCTTCCTATCTTCGGGCAGCAGTGAAAACGAAAAATATATCTTTTCTTCTTCGCAAAACACCATCGGCACAAACAAGGAAGTCACTTTCCGAAAACGGAAAGAGGCACATAAATAATCTTAAAAAAACAAAGATAAAAGGGTGATAATTATGAGCGAAAACAAATCAAGACAAGATGAACTGCTCAAAATAATCAAGGAAATGAACAGGGAATCTGACCCCAACAAACTACAGACTGTTTCAATGTCAGAGATGTATGAAACGGTATATCAGAGTCAACCTGCCATTATTGAAGACTTTCTGTATTCCGGACTTTGCGTTCTTGCGGGTGATTCAAAAATCGGTAAAAGCTTTCTCGTTTCGCAGATTGCTTTCCATGTTGCGTCAGGAAAAGAATTCTGGAACAAACCTGTTTCAAAGGGAACGGTTTTGTATCTTGCCCTTGAAGACCAATACTCCAGAATACAAAAAAGAATGTTTAAAATGTACGGTGAAGAAAACACCCCAAACTTGTATTTTTCAATTACCGCAAGTACAATAACCTCTCATCTTGAAAATCAGTTAAATGACTTTGTCAGAAATCATCCCGGTACTAATTTAATCATTATTGACACCATGCAAAAGGTACGTGGAGGAGGTACCGATAACTACAGTTATTCAAAGGATTATGAGTTTATTTCGCAGTTAAAAAAGATTGCTGATGACAATGCTTTGTGTCTTTTACTTGTTCATCATACAAAGAAAATAAAAGATGATAAAGACCCTCAGAACGATATTACGGGAACAAAAGCACTTATGGCTGCGGCTGATTCGTCAATGGTTCTGGTTAAAGAAACTCGCACAAGTCTTAATGCAATACTCAATATAACGGGACGCGATCAGCCCGATACGCGAATTAAAATCAGAAAAAATCCTGAAACTCTGATATGGGAATCTGAAGAATTTGAGACCGATATTTACAAGGAACCACCCGACCCGTTATTGCAGAATATTGCTGATACCGTTATCAAAAACGGCGGTAAATGGAGCGGAAATGCAACCGAACTGACGACACTTTTAGGTATTGATATAAAGCCGAATAAGCTGACATTGAAGCTTAATATCAATGCTTCAAAGCTTCGTTATGACCATGGTATTGACTACAAAAATGTACATACCCATAACGGAAGATTTATTGAATTTCAGCTTATTGAGAAAAAAACTGCGACGATCGGCGACGATTGCGACGATAAAATG
>JAZUIT010000319.1:0-2411 GCA_045642385.1 Acutalibacteraceae bacterium | reverse complement strand
TGTGATATGGTTTGTTGTTTCATAGTTTTGTGCTAAATTATTACATAATTGTAAACATTTGCAAAAAGTACTTGCAAAATTAGGAAAATGTATTAAAATATATATTAGCACTCGGAAGTCAAGAGTGCTAATATTTTGATTTTATTAAGGAGGAATTCTTTATGACTATTAAACCACTTGCTGACAGAGTTGTTGTCAAGCTTGTAGAAATCGAGGAAACCACAAAGAGTGGTATCATTCTCGCTCCCTCTGCACAGGAAAAGCCCCAGGTTGCAGAAGTTGTAGCAGTAGGTCCCGGCGGAATGGTTGACGGTAATCAGATTGATATGTATGTTAAGGTTGGCGACCGTGTTATCACAAGCAAATATTCAGGTACAGAAGTTAAACTTGACAAAGAAGAATATACAATAGTTCGTCAGAGTGACATTTTAGCTATTGTTGAATAATTAGGAGGTTTTTACATTATGGCTAAACAGATTATTTTCGGTGAAGAAGCCCGTAAAGCTTTACAGGGCGGTATTGATAAGCTTTCAAATACAGTTAAAATTACATTGGGACCCAAGGGCAGAAATGTAGTTCTTGATAAGAAATACGGTGCTCCCTTAATCACAAATGACGGTGTAACAATTGCTAAGGAAATTGAGCTTGAAGACGCATTCGAGAATATGGGTGCTCAGCTCGTTAAGGAAGTTGCAACAAAGACAAATGATGTTGCCGGTGACGGTACAACAACTGCTACACTTTTGGCTCAGGCTCTCGTTCGTGAGGGTATGAAGAATGTTACGGCAGGCGCTAACCCCATGGTTGTTAAAAAGGGTATTCAGGCGGCTGTAAGCACTGCTATTGAAACAGTTAAGAAAAATTCAAGTCCTGTTAAATCTTCAAATGATATTGCAAGAATTGCTACCATCTCCTCTGCTGACGAAAATATCGGTAACATTATCGCAGACGCTATGGAAAAGGTTAGCTCTGACGGCGTTATCACCGTTGAGGAATCCAAGGTTGCAGTTACCGATTGTGATGTTGTTGAGGGTATGCAGTTTGACCGTGGTTACATCTCCCCTTACATGGTAACAGATACAGATAAGATGGAAGCTGTTATTGACGACGCTTATCTTCTTATCACAGACAAGAAAATTTCCAATATTCAAGAAATTCTCCCCTTGCTTGAACAAATTTTACAGGCAGGTAAAAAACTCATAATCATTGCTGAGGACATTGAGGGTGAAGCACTTTCAACAATACTTGTCAATAAGCTTCGCGGCACATTCACCTGTATCGGTGTTAAGGCTCCCGGCTTCGGTGACAGAAGAAAAGAGATGCTTGTTGATATAGCAACATTGACAGGCGGCGAGGTTATTACGGCTGACTTAGGTCTTGAACTCAAAGATACTACTATCGAACAGCTCGGCAGAGCCCGTCAGGTTAAGGTTTCCAAAGAAAACACAATCATCGTTGACGGCGCAGGCGACAAAGAAGCTATCGCTTCAAGAGTAGGTCAGATTAAAAAGCAGATTGAAACAACCACTTCCGATTTCGACCGTGAAAAGCTCCAGGAAAGATTGGCTAAGCTTGCCGGCGGTGTTGCCGTTATCCGTGTAGGTGCCGCAACCGAAATCGAAATGAAAGAAAAGAAATTGAGAATTGAAGATGCTCTTGCTGCTACTAAGGCGGCTGTTGAAGAGGGCTGTGTTGCAGGCGGCGGCGTTGCTTTAATTAATGCTATCCCCTCCGTTAAGGCTTTGCTTGACTCAACTGAGGATGCAGACGAAAAGACAGGTATCAATATTGTATTAAAGGCTATTGAAGAACCTGTTCGCCAGATTGCCGCTAATGCCGGTCTTGAAGGTTCTGTTATCGTTAATGAGATTATCAGCTCCGGTAAAACAGGCTACGGCTTCAATTTTGCAACTGAGGAATATGTTGATATGTTTGAAGCAGGTATCTTAGACCCCACAAAGGTTACCCGTTCAGCTTTGCAGAATGCGGCTTCCGTTGCAAGTATGGTTCTCACAACAGAATCACTTGTTTCAGATATTCCCGACCCGCAGGGTGATGCAGCGGCTCAGGCAGCAGCTATGGCAGCAGCTCAGGGCGGCGGAATGTATTAATAATCAACAATTAATCTCTGATAATAAATCAAAAAAAGCTGTGATGAAACTCTCTGTTTCATCACAGCCTTATTTTTGACTTTGTCTGTTCTCAGAATGTAACTTCGCCGTCATGGCTCAAAAGATTTGCAGACACTACTCCCTCTGCATTCATAAAGTCACGAACCATTTTTCCGCCGTCATCTATACGCAACTCTATTGTAAGGTCAAGTGTTGTACCTGTAAGATTTCTGCTCTTTACTTTATAATGCTTTACATAGTTTTCTAAACTTTTAAGTATCTTATCTTCCGAATCAATAT
>JAZUIT010000318.1:0-1845 GCA_045642385.1 Acutalibacteraceae bacterium | reverse complement strand
AGAACGGGAATGTTGATACCGCATTCATCTGATGGTTGGCATCATTCATCATAAACTCAACCCCGGCGGCAATCTGACAAAACCTGCCGATGATAAGCTTATCCCTGCTCCACGGATAAAAATTCGTTATATGGCTCTCGAACTCCGAATCCGCAATATAGGTGAAATCACCGACTGTGATATTTGGATTTGAGATTGTCGGTTTAATATATATTTCTTTTTTGTATCCCGGTATCGGATATTTCTTGTTTGGGTCAGGTTTCATATTTTTACCTCCGCTGAATTCCGATTGGCGAGATTATTATAGCAACTTTCGGTTGATAAATCAAGGCGAAGCCTTGCATATGTGAACCAAACAATATTTCATAAATATTTTCGTGCAGAGTATTGCAATTATCGTGCAAACAGTATATAATATATTATGCCAGTAGAGAGGAGATGGTCGTATGGCAAACACAACAAACATCAGCATTCGTATGGATTCTGACCTGAAAACGCAGGCAGAAGCTCTTTTTGGTGAACTCGGAATGGATATTACAACCGCTTTCAACATCTTTGTCCGTCAGGCTGTTCGTGAGGGCAAAATTCCTTTTGACATTTCTCTAAATCAGCCGAACAGCGAAACGCTTGCCGCAATGATGGAAGCGAAAAGAATTTCAAGAGATCCGAATGTCAAGGGATATACCGACCTTGATGAACTGTTCCGCGACTTGGAATCATGAGCAAAATTAAATATACTGTCAAGACAACCTCACAATTCAAAAAAGACTATAAACTGGCAATGAAACGAAATCTGAATATCTCTTTGCTGAAAGAGGTTGTCACTCTCCTTTCAATGGGAGAGAAACTGCCGGAAAAGTATCGGGATCACGCATTGACCGGAAATTGGGTAGGTCATCGGGAATGTCATATTTCACCTGATTGGCTTTTGATTTACCGCATTGAAAACGATATTCTTGTGCTTACCTTATCCCGCACCGGTTCGCACAGCGACTTGCTCGACAAATGACAAACTGCCGTATAGGAAAAACCTGTACGGCAGTTCTCGTTATATGTATATGTTAATCTCTGAAATCATAGTCATTGATTATGTTGACTTTGATTACCGGTCTTACACGGTCTTTTTTTCGCTTATTATTGACCGTTTTCTTTTCGTCAATGTCGGCAATAGCAGGTTCTGCCGATTCTGTCTTTTCATTTATTTGATTAGTTTCGTTTTGTTTTTTCATAAACATACGCCTTTCAAATTTTTTCTGAATATATCTTACCGTATTTTCAACAGATAATCAAGTACGATACAATATTTTCGTGTATCAAATTTTCGTCAAGAAAACTGCTGAATTAAATGCGCCATGAAGAATGTAAGTATTCTGCGACAAAGTGACGGGATGAGAAAAAACAATAGCCTTGAACGAGAGACAAGCGTGATTATCACATTGAATAAATCTTCCAGAATTTTCCAATAATAGGAACGGAGGAAAATGCGAATGGAATTTATCATTGATAATCAAAAGAAACTTGCACAAGTGTGGATATAACTTTTATATTCCGCTTTGGCGAACTCCTCGGCAATATAACTTTTGCCGACACGGCGTGCTCCGTCGATCATAACGGCTGTCTCACCGTTTGAGCTATTTTCCCACGCAACAAGTTCGTCAAATATTTTTCGCTTCAGCATAATATCACTCCCTTGTAGTTGTAGTATTTCTTATTTGCAAACTGATTATACCATATAGATCACGAAAAAGCAAGTTCAATTACTTAAATGGTTCTTTTCTTCTTTCCGTGAAAAGTTAAGCAAAAAGAGGAGGGCAAGAAAGCTTGAGCTTGCCGACGACGAGATAA
>JAZUIT010000317.1:0-8794 GCA_045642385.1 Acutalibacteraceae bacterium | reverse complement strand
TGTAAAAGCAAGAAATTTTCAATTAAATTATGAAGAAAAAAACAGTTGAAAAATTTTTTGTATTATGATACAATTAATTAAATTCATTAGGAGGTTTTTACGAATGAAGAAAAATTTGAAAAAACTAATCTCAGCCATGTTGACAGCTGTAATGATTTTAACGGCAACACCTGTTATCGGTCAGTTAAATTTCATGGCATTTGCTGTAGAAGGTGAACAGGTCGAAGCAATAATGACTTCAATTGCAGTTAAGCCCGGTTCAGTAAAAACGGATTACTTTGTCGGAGATAAGCTTGATATTTCCGGTCTTACACTTGTTGCAACATACGATGATGAATCATCAAAAGAAATTACCGAGGGCTTTACCTGTGACTATAACGGCGAAGCTTTTGAAACTGCCGGCAAAAAAACCATCAATGTAAGTTATGACAGTTTAAACACGAGCTTTGATGTTAATGTCAGTAAGGTTACGGTGGAAAAACTCAGTATTTACCAAAATGAAGCTAAAAAAAGTTATTTTGTTGGTGACAAGGTTGATACAACCGGACTTACATTGAAAGCTGTATATAACAACGGAAAAGAAGCATTTGTAAATGAAGGCTTTACTGTTTCGCCGGAAACTATTGAGGCAACCGGAAAAACAGAAATTACTGTTACCTTCGGCGAAAAGACCGTAACATATAGTGTAACCGCTAAGGAAGCTGTTTTCACAGGTATTGCGCTTGATGTTTCAAAAGCCAAAACTTTATATTATGCCGGCGAAAAGCTTGATACAAGCGGTGTAAAAGTATATGAAGTATACGGCAACGGTCTCAAAATTCCTACCACGGGAAAACCGTCTTTTGATTACCCTGCACTTGATGAAGATGTTGCAGGCAACTTCAATGTTACGGTAAGTTTAGGCGGATTTACTGCAAGTTACCGTGTAAAATATTTGTCCGTAAGACCTGTTTCAATTGCTATTGAAAAAGCTCCTGATGTTACCGAGTATACAGCGGGCGATACAATTAGAATGGACGGTATTATAATCAAAGTTATTAATAACAACGGCTCAACAGATGTCGTGGACAGTGATTATTCATATTCACCCTTAGCAGTTGACAAGGCAGGGGAAACAACCGTAACTGTTACATATAAGGAAATGAAAGCATCTTTCAAAGTGAATGTTAAGGCTTCTGAAGTGGAGTCTGTAAAGATTCTTACAAATCCCAAAAAGACAGCATACCATGTTAACAATACTGTTTCCACTTCCGGTTTGGTTGTTCAGGCAACTTATACAGGTGGAAAAGTTGTAAAAATGTCTGACGGATTCAGAGTTGATGCTCCCGATATGTCAACAGTCGGTACAAAGACTGTAAAGATTAATGTCGGCGGAAAATCAGCATCATATAAAATTACTGTTGCAAATCACAAGTTCAGCACCACATGGTCCAAGAACGGAACTTATCACTGGCATCAGTGTTCCTGTGGTGAAAAAGCTGATATGACAAAGCATACCGCAGGTGATTGGACTGTTACAAAGAATGCAACTTATTTCTCAGCCGGTACAAAGGTTAAAAAGTGTGAGTATTGCGACCAGGTGCTTGAAACCGCTTCAATAGCAAAGCGTGTTCTTGCAGTACCGAAAAATGTTAAGGTGACAGCCGCATCCACCACATCACTTAAAGTTACATATTCTAAGGTTGCCGACGCAAAGGGTTATGTAGTTTACAACAAGACAACAGGCAAGGTTTATACCACAACCGCAACCACATATACAATCACCGGATTAAAAGTCGGTACAAAGTATGATGTTTATGTAAGGTCTTATATCAAGGGCGGCGGATTGACATCTTACAGTGCATGGAGTGCAGTAAATCATGTTGCAACAAAGCCTGCTTCAACAACAGTTACATTAAAAGCCGGAACAAAGCAGTTTACGGCTTCATGGAAAAAGGTTGCCGGCGTAACAGGCTATCAGGTAACCTACGCGACAAACAGCAAGTTCACAGGTTCAACATCAGTTCTTTCTTCAACAACGAGTAAGACTGTAACAGGGCTTAAAGCCGGAACATATTATGTAAAAGTAAGAGCTTATATTAAAATTGGTTCCTCTGTTTTCTGGGGTGCATATTCACCTGCAAAGACGGTAAAAGCAAAATAAGTAAATATCAAAATATCAAAAGCCTGAGACTGTGATTAGCCTCAGGCTTAATTTTTTGCTCTTTGTAAATAGATGGGATAAAGAATACGAAAACGGTCATATCAATTATCACCGAAGATGCAACAATTTTACCGATTAAATATGCTGAATTTCGCGAATATGTAATAACTAATATTCTCATTTTTAACTTCATTTCATATAATATGTTATGGTGGTGATCAATTTGAGTAATAATTTTAATTTAACTCCCGAACAAATTAATAAAATGCTTTCGGGACTTCCTTCATCTGTAATACAAAACTCTGACACAAAAATTACAAACGAACAAGTAAAAAAACTTAACGATTTATTAAATGATAAAAATGCTGTTGAAACGATTCTGAAAAGTGACAAGGCACAGGAGCTTATGAAAAAAATTAAGGGTGAAAATTAATATGCCGCAGGAATACAGTCACGAAGATTTAATGAATATGCAGGAAAATGCTTTTAAACAAATTCGTGAAATGCAAAGCTGTTCTCCGGGAGATTTTAATGAAAAAAAGCCCGACAAAAAATCGGGCTTCTCCAACAATGATGATATGATGTTACTTCTTGCGTTGATATTGCTTTTCAACAAAGACAAATGTAATGACAAATTACTCATTTGTGCATTAATTTACATCTTGTTTTTTTGAATTTTTTTGTCACGGTAATACTGAGTTTTGGGGTTCGGATGTTCTGTGCTTTCCCACAGCTTCTGAGCCTCTTCTTTCCATGCATTTGCAAAATATTCACATTTACCGCAAAGACAATCCACATCCTCCGGTGCTTCAAGATCAGTAGATTTCGCACCGGTTTTCTTGATAATTTCACGAAGCTTTTCAGGGTTTTCAAGCATAGGACAAGGTCTTAAATGATTGTCATTAAACGGCTGCCCATGATAATATGCCTGAAATAACGGGTTCTGTAATGCCTGTAACAGCGTGTGTGTTCTGATATTTGAATCGGAATAGTGCACAAACACACAGGGTTCAATATCACCGGCAGAATTTATATGGAAAAAATTTCTGCCTGCCGCAATACATCCGCCTACATACTCACCGTCATCCTGAAAATCTATTACAAATATGGGCTTTCCTCCAACGGTCTTTCTCATTTTACGAAGCCATGAATACATATGCTTTCTCTGTTCCGGGTTTGGTATAAGCTCCGGCACAGCATTGACACCGACCGGCATATAATTGAAATACCAACCGTATTTTGCACCTGCATCAATCATTTTATCTATAAATTCATCTGATGTGACTTTTTCCACATTTTGTGAGGTATAACAAACCGACATACCGAAAAGCAAGCCGTTTTTCTTCATCAGTTGCATTGCATTCATAACACGCTTATAAGTGCCGTCTCCTCTGCGGGCATCATTGCTTACTTCGTCACCCTCAACACTTATTGCAAATGCAAGATTTCCAACTTCTTTGACTTTACTGCAAAATTCTTCATCAATTAAAGTACCGTTTGTAAATGTAAGAAAAATACAATCCGGATGATTTGCACAAATATTAATAATATCATTTTTACGAACAAGTGGCTCGCCGCCTGTAAACATATAAAAATGCGTACCCAACTCTAACCCCTGAGAAATTATATTTTCAATTTCATCATTTGTCAAATCCTGTTTTTTGTCGTACTGTGCCGCCCAACAACCTTTACACTTCAAATTACAAGCGCTGGTAGGTGATATCAAAATAACCCACGGAATATTGCAATCTTTTGTTTCTCTGTTTTCTCTTACTGCTTTTGTACCGTGAACACCTGCTCCCAATCCGAACGCCAAAGACATTTTTACCAAGGTATCCTCGTCAATTTCGCTTAACATCCTTGTTGCAAGCTTATTCCATGTATTTTCCGGATTTGATGCACCTGCTTTTATATTTGCCATATATTTTGACGGAAATAACTTTCCGATAACTGTTTCGGCAAAATTTACAAGCTTAGGTAAATTCGTTACAGGGTCCTTCTTTGCATATTTAATTAAGGGTCTTAAAGTTGCTTCGACAGCCTTACGCTGTGCTTTCTCTTTGAGAGTCAATGTACTTCCTCCAAATGTATGATAGACTTACTTATTGCGTATTCACTAATGTTATGCACAATATGTTGTGTGTTGTTCATAAATATTTAATACTATTATTCTTTGAATTACATATTTTTTTGTTATAATAGACACATAGAGTTTTCCACCATTTCTTATTAGTTTCTTTTTCCTAAACCGAGAGTCGGGACTGTTGTCCCGGCTCTTGGTTTTTCTAAATTATTTTAGTCATAATTAAAACAAAAACAGTGAACACTTTATTTAATGATATCTGTGCCCATAAATTCTCTTAATATTTCAGGAACCGTAATACTTCCGTCAGCGTTCTGATAATTTTCCATAATAGCCGCAACAGTTCTGCCTACTGCAACACCTGAACCGTTAAGAGTATGTACAAGTTGTGCCTTTGCCTTGGGATTTTCCTTATACCTTATTGCCGCACGGCGAGCCTGGAAATCTTCAAAATTTGAACAGGAAGAAATTTCAACATATCTGCCGTAAGAAGGCATCCACACTTCAATATCATAAGTTTTTGCCGAAGAAAATCCAATATCACCGCTTGACAAACAAACCACTCTGTGAGGAAGTCCCAAAAGCTGTAACACTTTTTCGGCATCATTCGTAAGCTTTTCAAGCTCGTCATACGATGTTTCGGGTTTAACAAATTTAACAAGCTCAACCTTATTGAACTGATGCTGACGAATAAGACCTCTTGTATCTCTGCCGGCACTTCCCGCCTCTGCTCTGAAACAAGCTGAGTATGCACAATATTTTATCGGTAAATCATCACCGTTTAATACTTCATCTCTATGCATATTTGTAACAGGTACTTCTGCCGTAGGAATAAGGAAATAATCGTCTGTTGTCTTGAATGCATCTTCTTCAAATTTAGGCAATTGTCCTGTACCCGTCATTGATGCACGGTTTACCATATAAGGCGGGAAAATTTCGGTATAGCCGCTTTCTGTGTGTGTGTTTAAGAAAAAGTTGATAATGGAACGCTCCAATCTTGAACCTAATCCCTTGTAAAAATGAAAACGGGCTCCCGTAACTTTTGCGGCTGTTTCAGGGTCAAGAATTTTCAAAGCTTCGCCCAACTCCCAATGCGGTTTGGGTTCAAAATCAAACTTCGTGGGTTCGCCCCAGCGTCTGATTTCAACATTTTCCGTATCATCCTTGCCGATTGGTACTGTTTCATTAGGAACATTGGGAAATTCGTACATAATTGTTTTTTGCTTTGCTTCAAGCTCCGCCTGCTTTGCATCTCCGGCTTTGAGTGTTTCCTTGATTTCATTCATTCTCTGCATAATCTCGGAAATATCGCCGCCCTCTTTTTTTATCTGAGGGATTTTTTTACTTGCGGCGTTCTGCTCCTGCTTCAAAGCATCATTTGCCGTTGAAATTTTTCTGCGTTCAACATCTATTGCAAGGACTTCATCGACAAGGGCATCCATATCCTTATTTCTTGATTTCATTGCCGCCTTTACTTTTTCCGGATTTTCTCTTATAAGCTTAATATCTAACATCTATATCACCTTTCCTTTATTTGTTATCGTCAAATGCGGATGCAAGCTTCTGTAAATCATCTGCATTAAAAAATTCAATCTCTATTACACCTTTTTCTTTTCCTGTGTTTTTTACCTTAACTTTTCTGCCGAGAGTTTCGCCCAAAGCAAGCTCAACTTCATCAAAAAAAGTTTCTCTTTTTGGTCTTGTGCTTTTTAGTTTTTTCGGATTTTTCTTTAAGCTTTTTACGAGCTCTTCCGTTTGTCTTACAGATAAATCATCACGAACAATTCTTGCCGCAACCTCGCACATTAAAGTCTTTGTATCAAGACCTAATAAAGCCCTTGCGTGACCTGCTGAAATAAGATTTTTCGAGATAAGATTCAACACTTCATCAGGCAAAGAAAGCAGTCTTAATGTGTTTGCAACTGCGGGACGGGATTTCTGGATTTTTTTTGCCGCTTCCTCCTGAGTTAAATTCAAATCCTTCATTAATTTTTCAATGCCCATTGCTTCTTCAACGGGATTCAAATCTTCCCTTTGCAGGTTTTCTATAAGAGCTATGGTCATCGTTTCTTCGTCTGTTAAATCTTTAACAATCACCGGAACCTTAGTTAATCCTGCTATTCTTGAAGCACGCCAACGCCTTTCACCGGCAACAAGCTGATAACCGCCACCCTCAATAGGACGCACCACCAACGGTTGAATTAACCCGTTTTCGGCAATGCTTTCGGCAAGCTGTGCCAAAGCATCCTCATCAAAAACTTTTCTCGGCTGTTCACGGTTTGGTTCAATTTCCGCAAGCCTTATACTTTCGGCTCCGCCCTTTGTTTCACGAATAGTATTGTCCGAAAACAAAGCATCCAATCCTTTACCGAGACCGCTTTTTTTACTGCTCATATAACCTTACCTTTCGTTATTTCTGATAATTTCGGCAGCAAGATCATCATAAGCCACACTGCCTTTTGAAAGTCTGTCATAATACATGATAGGTTGTCCGAAGCTTGGAGCCTCCGACAATCTGACATTTCGGGGAATAAAAGATTTAAAAACCTTCTTAGGAAAAAACTTTTTAACCTCGCTTACAACCTGCTGAGTAAGATTTAATCTTCCGTCATACATTGTAAGCAAAACTCCTTCAATATCAATATCCGGGTTATAAAGCTTTTTAACCTGCCTTACCAGTGACATGAGTTGTGAAAGTCCCTCTAAGGCATAATATTCGCACTGTATCGGAACCAAAATCGTATCGGAAGCACATAATCCGTTTAATGTGATTAATCCCATAGCAGGCGGACAGTCAATAAAAATATAATCATATTCCTTGTCTACACTATCAAGACCTTTTTTTAATCTCATTTCACGCTGACGCATATCAATAAGTTCTAAATCAGCGCCGGCTATGTTCATATTTGACGGCATAACCGAAACATTTTCATAATCAGTTTTAATTATTACATCCTTTGCTTCGGCATTACCTATAATTACATCATAGGAAGTTACTTCAAGCTCTCTCTTATTTATTCCGTAACCACTTGTAGCATTTCCCTGCTGGTCAATATCTACAAGCAGTACTTTTTTACCCTTTGAACCCATGGCGGCGGCTAAATTAACAGCCGTAGTGGTTTTACCTACTCCGCCTTTCTGGTTGACAACAGCAATAATCTTTGCCATTTTCCGCCTCCTTAAAACAATATATATTATTATATCACATATCGAAATGTTTTTAAAGGGTTTTTACAAATTTTTCTAAAAACACAATAGACAACAGTCATAACAACTGTTGCCTATTGCGTGTGGGGTGTGAAAGAGAAAATCGTGCCTTAAATTTTATCCGATGTTTCACGTGAAACATCTTTCGACTCTTTTTGTATTCTTACTATATATTCATAGTAATTTTTAGTTTCTTTTACAGAGGATTTCGCGTCCATTCCGGCGAGTCGCATACCTTCAATGGCTTTATCTATGGTATTTGAAAACAATCTTATATCTCTGTACAGTTTAATCGGCATTTTACCGGGGTCTCTTTTTTTCTTTTCTTTTGGGTTCAGTAACGAAGTGATATAATCGTCAGCCTGTTTTACATTCATCTTTCTGTCAATAATCTGCAACAACGCTTTTTTACGCTTGTCCTCATCTTCAATTCGCAATAAAGCCCGTGCGTGGCGTTCCGATAAATCGTTTTCTGCAATTAAAGCTCTGACATCAGGTTTAAGTTTGAGCAATCGCAATTTATTTGATATTGCGGCTTGAGTTTTACCGAGAGCTACTGCCATTTGTTCCTGTGTCAACGCATAATCTCTTATAAGCCTGTCTATGGCGCTTGCTTCTTCAAAATAAGACAAATCCTGTCTTTGCAGATTTTCAAGCAATGCAAATGTTGCTGACTTTTCATCATTAACATCCATTACGATACACGGCATTCGTTGAAGTCCTACCATTTTAGAAGCTCTCAGCCGTCTTTCACCTGATATAAGCTCATAATATCCGTCACTGTCAACTCTGACCGTTATAGGTTGAATAATTCCGTTTTGTCTTATGCTTTCTGCAAGACCTCTCAATTCAGCTATATTAAAATTTCTTCGCGGCTGGTCGGGATTTGCTCTTATTTCATTTATTGGCACCATTAAAATCTGACCGCCTGTCCGTCTGTTAGTCTGTATCTTCACATTATCCCTCCGTAAAAAACCCTTGTATCATCTGCATATACAGATTAACACAAGGGAATAATAATGTAAAGTTGTTTTCGTCGTGAATTATCGACTAAACATATTAAATAATACAGAGCTTACAAAGGCTTTTTAGCGATTTGTGCAGATGCTCGCGGATATTTTGTCGGAGTTTCTGATATTTTTATTACATCAATAATAATTCTGCTTGCTGATTCATCAAGCACAATTTCTTTTTTGGTATTTATTTTACCACCTAAAATTTTAATTGCATTTGAAGCTTCTTTCATTTCTTCGACAGCTTTTATGCCTTTCATAGCAATGAAACTGCCGCCTACTTTTACAAACGGAATACAATACTCAGACAATTCACGCATAGCCGATACGGCTCTTGCCGTTGCATAA
>JAZUIT010000316.1:0-4001 GCA_045642385.1 Acutalibacteraceae bacterium | reverse complement strand
AGTGCCGGTTAATATTGGATTTGATCTCTTTGATTTTATCACGGTGAAATCAAGATCTTTTTCGTATTCAGATGGTCTTAAGGTCTATAATCCAGATAATAAAACTGGCGAAGATATTGTAAATCAAGCAAAAAAATACTTAGGATGTCCTTATTATGGCGGAACGGATATTAATATTCGTACTGGATATGGTACAACGGTAAAATTTGACTGTTCTGGATTTGTATATAGAGTGCTTAAAGATGTGAATTTGCAATCCGACAAAAAGGGTAGTGGTTATGGAAGTAGTTATAATAAAATAAGTGAGTCAAGATGGTACATAACAGCGCATACTGGTCATCAAAGAGAATATGGGTATATTTTTGATGTAGATGCTATTCATAAAATAAACAGTGGTGATTTTTCTGATCTTCTCCCGGGAGATTTGTTGTTTTTTAATTATTCATATTCATATAATCCGAAGGCCGATACTATAAGTACTACAACAACGAATCATGTCGTTATATACGAGGGAAACGGAAGGTTTATCAATGCTCAATCGGGTACGACTTCAAAAATAGCTGAAGCATCTTTGAATGAGAAATTTGCAGGAAAAACAGCATGCTTGCATGTGTTCGCGGCTACGAGATTGATTGATATGATTCATTGCAGTAATGCAATAACATCTTGTTCCGCCACTGCAACTGCCGTTTGTTCAGCAGGTTATTCAACAACATCCGTTCGAGACATTCCCTACTCCGACAAAGCAAAAGACGGAACGCAAAGCAAAGAAGTACTCGCTTTAAAAAACAAGGATAAAGTCAAAGTGACAGGAATGATCACAAATGATTTCGGAAGCAAATGGTACAGAATTGAGTATGGCGGAAAGACAGGCTGGAATCACGAAAGCCATATTTCAAATATCACTTATAATGGTATAGATCTTTCAAAAATTAAGTTTTATTACGGATACGATACAAAGGATGAAAAACAAATCAATCTTGATGACTATAACAGAAATGTAAATGATAAGCACGGCATTTCAACCAGAGGCGATATAAAATTTGACAATGGAAAAATCGTTGATATAAAATTGTCAGTTATCGGTCTTGACGGTACCAACAAGGGGAAAACCGTATTTGAAGGAAAGGCAGAATCTATAAACGCCACTTCTTTTGCAATTGAAAAGCTCGATGGCGATATGAAATTCAAAAGCCTTAAAACGAAGGGCTTATACAGCATGATGCTGTATTACAAGATTAAGCCGAATTCCGGAATAAAAATCGATGAAACAAGCAAAACGGTTAATCTGGCAACATTTGCCGTATCCGACAGCTCTTCAAAAGAAAATGCAGATGTAATCAGTAAAAGCATTGCTGTTTCTATCAAAAACGGAATAGAAACTGCTGCGAATTATATAGTTAATCAAACTGACAAGCTTGCAAAGGTATTGGCTCCTGAAACACAGACAGTTAAAGAGGATGTAAAGCCTAAGGAAACATCTAAAGAGACAAAAACGGTTGTGATAGAGCCTACAACGAAAGTTTCACAAACGACTAAGACGGTCGAAACAAAGACAGGCACATATAAGGTCGGCATTTACAAAACCTCAACGAGTGCCAACACCAATATCAGAACAGGTGCCGGCACAAACTATTCCAAGGCAGGCAATGCCATTCCCAAGGGTACCGAAATCACGGTTACCGATGTATCATCTAACGGATGGGGCAAAACCTCATACGGCGGAGTTACAGGCTGGGTCGCTCTTAACACCTGCAAATATTTAAGAGAAATACCCCAAATCAACAAGCCCGGCAGGGTGACTGTAACATACAATTCGGCAAAGGATATTCCCACGGGAACAAATGTTGAAGTCAAATGGAATGCAATCGGCGATACCGACAGCTACACGGTATATCTCAAAAACAGCAGCGGCAAGGTCATTGCCACGCAGGAAAAAATCACGGGCAACAAAACCAGCTTCAATATCGCAAATGCGGGAACATATTATTTCACCGTCAGAGCCGTAAATTCAAAATACACCGGTGATGAATCCGCCGCTTCCGCAAGCTTCACTGCCCATGCCCCCTGCAAGGTCACATTCAAGTATTGGAACAACAAAACGGAAGTCAGGACTGTAACATACGGAGAAGATGCCGTTGCACCTGTTGATCCTACAAGAGCAGGATATAAATTTATCGGATGGGATAATTCTTATACAAAAGTTACATCTGATATTACCGTTAACGCAAAATACGAAAAAAAGCCGTATACAGTTGTGTTCACTACCGATGACGGCAGGATAATAGGCAAGTCTCAGAGCGTTCTTTATCAGGATTCGGCGGTTGAGCCCGGTGATGACGAAAAGCAAGCCCATGCTGAACCCGGTTATGTTTTTGTCGGCTGGAGTAACGATAATTGGAAATGTGTTACGGGAAATGTAACCGTTAAGGCGGTTTACAGTTGGGGAAATGCAGACCTGCCGGTGGTTATTACAAATCCGGTAGCAGATCAAAAAACAACAGACGCCGGCGAAATATACGGTTATAATGTAACATTCAACCTTTCGTGTCCAAAAGGCAGTATGGAAAACGGCAGGGCAATCGTCTCTCTTAAGACAACGAATAATAAGCAGATCGTCACAACCGAATCTGCGGCATTCAGCCTTAATAATGATACAAACGGAAAATTGATCGAAGTTTTTGTACCCTCCGTTGACTATGCGTGGAAATGTGAAATTTATATTGTTGACAGCTTCGGCAATCCGCTTCCTCTTTCAAACATGGCAGAGTGCCCAATAACCAAGAAAAAAAATGAAATTGAAACAACTTGGTCTGGATGGACACCCGATGTCAAAACCGGATACGCCGCCAGAGAACAAAGAACGACTTACAGCTATCGCACAAAATCTACCAAAACTGAAACGACAAAAACTCTTTCGGGTTGGACATATGAAAAAACTACATCTGAATTAGGAACGAAAGTAAGCGGGTTAACAACCAAACCGGCAGCAGTCAATACCGATGCACAGGTGAGAAAAATAACATCAACAACGACCGATGTTTATTCCACCTGGTACAGATATGTTCACTACACAAACGGCGGATATAACACAAGCACAAAGAAGAGCACAACCTGGGCATGTGCACCTACCGAAGGCAACACAAGCGACGGTTACGGTCCCACAAGTATAGGACCGCACTATTATGAAAGCTCAAAAAAGCTGACGCCGGAAAAATCAACAACTTTTAATGTTAACAAATATAAAGCGACTTGTTCCGCGTCTGTTTCCACTCCAGCCACAAACTGCACATGCAAAAACACATGGTTCTATAATGAAACGCCTTTCCAGAAAAAGACCGGAACAAAAACCACTTATTCCTATCAGGATACTTTCTATACCTATCATTTTTATAAGTGGAGTGCCTGGTCAAGCTACAGCACTACTGCTCAGACAGCTTCTTCAACAAAAGAAGTCAGAACAAGAACGGAATACAGATACAGGTATGATGTAACTAAAACCGTAAGTGAAGATGTTTCTCAAAATAATCAGGATGACAGCGGCGTTGCTCGTCTTGCCACCACGAAGCATGCCGGTCTGTTAAAAACAGATATTCCTCTGCCCAATCTCAAAGCTCAGGCTGGCAAAACGCTCATTATGTATATCTGCAAGCACAATGAGGCATCTGACTGGACGGGAGAATTTATCGGTCAGACAAAGATTGATTCAAACGGTGATTATCAATTTAAGTTCACGCTTCGTGAAGAGCCCACGGCGGAAACCGGTGACTTTATTGTAACAATAGGCGTTGAAGGATGTAAAGATATTATTACCGTAGGCTCAATCACCGCCCCCGAACCGGAATATACAGTTGTGTTTAAGGCTAAAGATCCCTCAAAGAATGACAGTGAGTATACGGTAGTCAGCGAAAAAACCGTTATTGAGGGTCAGCCTGTAACCGCACCGCAGAATCCCGAATATCCCGGATAAAGTCGGATCGTAGCCATGTCGTTCTGTGAGC
>JAZUIT010000315.1:0-9365 GCA_045642385.1 Acutalibacteraceae bacterium | reverse complement strand
AGCCTATTTCGTGACTTACAATAACCATAGTCATACCCTCTGCCGCAAGGTCTTTCATAACCTGTAAAACCTCGCCGACCATTTCCGGGTCAAGTGCGGATGTGGGTTCATCAAAAAGAATTATATCCGGATGCATACACAAAGCCCTTGCAATGGCTACACGCTGTTTCTGACCGCCGGAAAGCTTTTGGGGATATTCCTCTGCCTTTTCTTCAAGTCCGACTTTTTTGAGCATTTTCAAAGCTTCTGCTTTCGCTTCTTCCTTTGTTGCCTTTTTAAGCTGAACGGGAGCTAACATAAGATTTTGCAGAACATTCAAATTATTGAAAAGGTTAAAATGCTGGAACACCATTCCGATTTTCTCACGGACAATATTAATATTAGTCTTTTTATCCGTTATCTTTTCACCGTCAACAATAATTTCTCCGTCCGTTGCTTCTTCAAGCTGATTTAAGCATCTCAAAAAAGTTGACTTACCGCTGCCGGAGGGACCCAATACAACTACAACTTCACCCTCATGAATATCAACGGAAATATCCTTTAATACTTCATTTTTGCCGAAGTTCTTTTTTAAATTTGCTACATGAATTTTAGTGGGAGTGTCTTTGACCACGGTTAGCCCTCCTTTCGATAAGCTTTGCTACTCTTGAAAGTATAGTAATTACCACAAGGTACATTACACCTACAACAATCCAAGTCTGGAAAGAATCGTGTGTAATTGAAATTACGCTCTTTGCAGTGTTTACCAATTCCGGGAAACCGATTACGGAAAGGATTGATGTGTCCTTTAATGTTATGATAAACTGATTAATAATACTGGGTATCATTGTCTTGATAGCCTGAGGCAGTACAACCTTTTTCATGGCTTTCCAATAAGGTAAACCCAGGCTTCTTGCAGCTTCCATCTGACCTACATCAACGGATTGAATACCGGCACGGATAATTTCAGCCATATATGCACCGCAGTTTAACGAAAGGCAGATTATACCCGCTTCCAGGGGTTCCAATGTAAACGCCAAATGAAAAATATTTTTTAAAGCATAAGGCACACCGAAATACACAAACATTGCCAATACTATCATAGGCACACCGCGGATAATATCAACAAACACCTGTGAAATTATTTTACATGCCTTATTCTTCAATACGCTTAAAATACCGAAGAAAAGACCGATAATGCTTGCAAAAATGAGACTGTACAGCGCCATTATCAAAGTCTGTCCCATTGCTTCAAGCAAAAGCGGACCGTATTTTGTAATCAATTCAACCATAATTTAAGAAAAATCCTTTCAATATTTCAAGGAAATCAATTCCTTAAAAAAGGACTGTAAAAAACACAGTTTTCACAGCCCCATATTTATACTAAACCTAACATGGTGATAGAAAAAGCCGTTACAATTTCAACTTTCTAAAAGGCTTTTTCGGTCTGTTCATTTTTTACATCACCTGCAAATTAGCCAAGATAAGCTTTAAGAATTTCGTCATACTTACCGTTTGCCTTGATATTTTTAAGGCCTGCATTGAACATATCAAGAAGTTCCTGATTATTCTGGTCAAAGATAACGAAGCCGTAGCCTGAACCTGCATTTGCAGTTGTGTCAAGAACTTTGAGTGCAAGCTTACCTGTCTTGATGGAAGCTATCATAACAGGTGTATCCTCGAAGCAGGCAACTTCCTGTCCGCCGAGAACCGCCTGATACATTGTATCGGAATCTTCATATTCTCTGATTTCAAAGCCGTACTTATCTTTAAGGCTGTTTGCATATTCAGCACCCTGTGTGCTCTTCTTAACGGCAACTCTCTTGCCTTTAAGGTCTTCAAAGCCTTTAATGCTTGAATCAGCGGCAACAGTCATTGTCTGTGTGCAGGTGTAATAACTGTCTGAGAAAATCCAACCGTCTTTAATACGGGCATCTGTAATTGACGCACCGGCAATCATAGCATCAGCCTGACCTGCCTGACAAGCGGCGATTGAAGCATCCCAACCGAGTGACTTAATTTCATAATCAAAGCCCTGGTCCTCTGCGACTGCCTTTACGATATCAATATCAATACCTACAAAATTACCGTCCGCATTTGTGTACTCAAAGGGATTGAATGCTGTATCGGTAGCAATAACCCACTTTTTCTTACCGTCTGTGTTTTCTTTCTGCACTCCGCAACCGGCAAAAATGCAGGTAAGTGCAGCGATTGTCAAAAATAATGCAATAATCTTTTTCATTTTCCTCACTCCAATAACATTATAAAGTAATTTATATTCTAATAAATTTTCCGTAATATGTCAATAGTTTATCCTATTATTTTATAAAAGTTTACAAAAAGCCCTTTGCTTTTCCTTTTATTTGATTATTTTTTAATTTAAGATATCACATTGAAATATTTACACTTATATGTTATTATAGCTCAGGTGATAACTTTATGAAAACGCATTTTCTTGATTATTTAAAAAACACCGATTTGCCAATCGTAATGTACGGTACGGGAAACGGTGCGGAAAAGCTTTATTATGAGCTTAAAAAATACGATATAGAAATAGCCGATTTTTTTGCAAGTGACTCATTTAAAAAGGGTAAAATTTTCTGCGGAAAAGAAGTATTGCACCTTGAAGACATAAAGAAAAAATATGATAAATTCAATATAGTTTTAGGCTTTGCAACCGAAATTCCTCAGCTGATAAATTATATTAAAGATTTAAAAAAACAGGTTGAAGGAAGACTCATAATGCCGGAGGTTCCTGTGTTCGGTGACGGCTTTGTTACAGAGGATTTTTTAAAAGAAAAACAAAGTGATATTGAACTGTTGTTTTCTTCTCTTGCGGATGAACAGTCGAGAAAAGTTTTAAACGGTCTGATTGATTTTAAAACCACCGGTGACATTGATACTCTTTTTAAAATTGAAACTCCGAAGGATGAAGTTTATAAAAATATTTTTCATCTTTCCGATGATGAAATTTTTGTTGATGCCGGAGCTTATGACGGTGACACAGTAAAAGAATTTATTGAAAATGTAAATTCATACAAAAAAATAATTGCCTTTGAGCCTGCGGAGAAAAATTTCAACAAACTCAAAAGCAATATCAAAGGCGAAAATATTTTATTATATAATTCGGCAGTCGGTGACAAAAAATCGACCGCATTTATGAATGAAAAAGGCGGCAGAAACCCGTATCTTACAGACAGCGGAAAATTTGAAATTGATATTGTTACACTTGACGATATTGTTGAAAATGCCACCTATATAAAATATGATGTGGAAGGGTTTGAGCTTGCCGCAATAAACGGAAGCAGGAGACTTATTTCCACCTATCCCAAGCTTTCAATCAGCATTTATCATAAGCTCGGCGACTTTATTGACATCCCGTTGTACATAAAGAAAATAGCACCGGAGTATAAAATATATCTCCGCCATCACCCATACCTGCCGTCCTGGGAAACTATTTTATATACGGTTAAATAAAGTTTAGTTTGATAACAATTGAAGCAAATCGGGAATATCATTTTTCAAAGTGTCATAAATAATATTTAAATCTGTTCGTCCGTAATCGTGAACAATACGATTTCTAAAACCGTACACTGCGTTCCATGGTATGTCGGAATGATTATCTTTGTATTCTGCTGATAGCTTTTTACTGTTTTCCGATATTTGAATCATTCTGAACAACATAGAATCTAACAGTATTTCATTAACACTTAACAGTTCAATTGTCACATCCTGCATTTGCTTTATGATGAAGTTTAAATCTTTAACTATTTTCTGAATATAATAGTCATCCGTCTTTACATTATCCATATATTTTAATACCGTCCCTGAGTATTTCTTCTGTCAGCTCCAAATTATCTTTAAGCTGATTAACATCGAGAGCATCCACTTTCTTGTGTAAAGTTCTACGGATTTCTTCCACCAATCCGTAAAATGCCAAACCGTTCACATTTGCAGAAATCAATAAATCTACATCACTTTTTTCAGTTGCTTTTCCCTTTGCATAAGAGCCGAAAAGATAACAATAATTGATGCTGTATTTTTCAAAAAGTGTTGAGCATTTTTTTATAATGTCATCAAGTTCAAGTATACCGTTTTCTTCGTCAATAACATTTGTTTTTTTCAGTAAATCCAAAATGAAATTATATTTTAATGTTCCGGCTTTCTCAGTATCATTTTCGTACGATTTATATGACCGTAAAGAAATACCGGCTAAATTTGCAACCTGTTGTTGTGTCAAATTTTTTTCAAGTCTTAAAACTTTCAAACCGCTCATATTGCACCTCCAAAAATATTATAGTGCAAAATTTGCACCATGTCAATATGATTGGTGCAAATCTTGCACTATTAATAATATTATTTGAAAAACAAAACAGATTATTCCACTCTGATAACTCTGCCGCCCCTTTCAGCTGATTCGGTGAGCAGGGTTATTATTTTTATTGTATCAGCCGCACCTCGGACATGGTTTTTGCCGTGGTCTCTTTCACCCTGTGCAACCTCTGAAAAATGTTCTATTTCGGAGGTGTATCCGTCTCTTTCGGCAATTTCAGGCTTGAAAGGTTCACCCTCTATGGGATAAACCGTAACCTCACCGTTCAAATCAACAACAGTTGCTTTTTCAAAGCACACACGGTACTCGGAAGTGAAAGGATAATTCATCAATGACCAGTCAGCCATAACCGTGGCTGCAAAATCTTCGTACATAAACATTGATGTTACACCGTCAATTGCGCTGAAACCGTCCTTGCTTTTGCAGAATATTTTTTGAGGCTGTCCGAACAGATATAAACACATATCTACATCATGAATATGTAAATCGTGAAGACATGAGCCGAAGTTTTCCTTTTTCATAATCCAGTTTTCTGAGCTCCACAACGGCGGAGAACTCAACCTCTGGAAAAATGCGGATTTAACCTTGCCGAAACGGCTGTCAACCACAACATCTTTAAGATATTCATATTCCGGGAAGAAGTGCAGGCATTGACCTACCATCAGTCTTTTACCGGATTTTTTTGCTTCGTCAAGCATTTCCATACAATCCTCATAGGACATAGCCATCGGCTTTTCGCACATAACATGGTAACCGCGGCGAAGCATATCAATGCTCACATCCTTATGTAATTTTGTGGGCAGGCAAATATCAATTATATCAATTTTTTCTTTTGCAAGCATTTCGTCAAGGTCTGTGTACCTGTGAAAATCGGAAACAACCGTCTTGTCATCATCATTGATATTGATATCCTTTTTTTCGTCAAAGGATTTTGCATTTCTGGCATAGACGGCAACAAGCTTTACCTTGCCCGCCTTTTCCAACTCTCTGTAACTTGATTCGTGGACACGGGCAATTCCGCCGTATCCGATAATTGCTGCATTTAACATAAAAAATTACCCCTTTATTATCTTTCATAATCCACAATAAGAATATTCTGTATATTTCCCTTTGGATTCAACATATTGATTATAGCTTTTTATAGCCGCTTTGTCAATCCGTTTACTTGACTTACATCACCTTATTAATAAAAAAGAAGTATTTAAAACCATCTGATTTTCAGGTGGTTTTATTTTATTTCGCGAAATTTACAACTCCTTTAATGAACGGTTAAATTCTACCCGTTCATTTGCGGAACTGTTCAAGGGAAGTTTATACCTTGATACTTCCGACAAAAAGCATTAATATGAAAGGAGCAAACAGATGAAGGAGGTTTTTACGGAAATGATACCCTGTAAAGTCAAGGAAGAATATCTCAACGGAGTATATTCCGAAATCGCAGATTTACTGGGTATGGAAGCGGCAAAAATCATACACACTGCATACCGGGGTCAGCAAATAAATTTTCCCGTAAATTTTTATACACCGCAGTTTATGGCGGATATGATTGCGGCAGAATTTGACGGAAAAAACATCAAAGAGCTGGCATCAAAATTCGGTTACAGTGAGAAATGGGTAAGAAAGATTTTAAAAGAAAAAGGAAAAAAATAAATTCAGAAAGAGGTTTTATTATGGCACTTATTAATTGTCCGGAATGTAACAAGGAAATTTCAGATTCAGTCGAAAAATGTCCTAATTGCGGATATTCATTTTCAAAGAAAAAAGCTAAAAAGAGAAAATGGCCAATATTCATAATTATCATAGCAATAATTGCAGTAATAGGCATCGCAAAGGGTATAGGTAATAAAAAAGATGAAACTATTGACGAAGCAACGGAAAAATACGAAGATATATTTGATGAATACGAAGATGCTTTAACCGATGAAACAGAAGCAACCACCAAGGCAACTACAAAAGCAACCACAAAAGCGACAACTAAAGCGACAACCAAAGCAACTACGGAAAATCCTAATGTTGTATCTGCCGATTTCAAAGCAACAATGGATAGCTATGAAGCTTTTTTTGATGAATACATAGAATTCATGGATGACTATGAATCAGATCCTGTAGGTTTAGCAATGGATTATGCCAAAATGATGAGCAAATACGCAGAATATATACAAAAGCTTGATGATATAGACGAAGATGAGTTATCAGATGCCGATTATGCGTATTATGTTAAAGTGAACGGAAGAATTATGTCAAAGCTTGCAGAAGCGGGAGTACAATAAGGGAAGATTTCTTAAATGGCGTTAACTGATTATGCCGAAATCGGTTGATATTTGAAAGCGAGGAGATTAATTTGATAGAATATAACTGTGCTAATTGCGGTGCAATATTAAAGGTTAACGCCGATGATGATGTGGTTGTATGCGATTTTTGCGGCAGTACTATCGAACTTGAACGTTCATCAGAAGATGTAATGAAAAAAAGAGCTCATGCTCTTGCCGAAAAAATCAGAGAGTATGATAAAATAAATCGTAATATTCAAGATGCAAAATCCGAAGTCAGCAGATTGACATCGGAGTATATAAATGTTCAGGCTCAACGAAAGAAAATCGCTCCCGATATTTATATGAAAGCTGTGGGAATTTGGATATTAGCACTTTCTGTATGCTGGTTTATAGTCAGTTCGTTGGATGTATTCGGAATAATATTGGAAGTGCTTGCTGCTATTGCAGGCGGTTATTTCGCATATATTACAGCTAAAAAGAAGGTTGATGAAAGTCTGCATGCAAATACCGTCAGAGAACAATATCTTTTCAAGCAAAAAGAAGAAGCAAATAAAAAATCAGAAGAATTAAGTGCGGAATTTGATGAAGATTTTATTCCGATTCAGGTCAGAAATGCCAAGGCTATACAATTTATAATCAATGCACTTGAAACAGAAAGAGCTTATACTCTGCCACAGGCAATAGGTTTATGGGAAGATAAATCGGAGTATCAAAATAAATTTGATGAATTGAACCGAAAAATTGCAGCTTCACAAGTTGAAGCAAACAGCAGTAAAGACCATGACGCCCTCGATACTTTAACAGGAGTGGCTCTGGGTACTGTCGGCAGTGTTGTTGCAAAAAAAGCTGTAAAAGAAATATTTAAAAGATTATAGTTTATTGATAATCTGCGGTTTGAAGTTTAAAAAAGGAGCTGTGACGAAACGAAAAAGTTTCATCGCAGCTTCTGTTTTCATTTATAATAAAGTTTGTTGATTAAAGAAACATATTTAACACAATAAATAGTTAAAAACCTTACAACTCCCTATTTTATTTGTTGCAAAAATCAATAATTTCAAAAATATTATCAATGATAAACTGCTGAACATTTTTATCATATAAAATCGCAGTGTATTCTCCGTGTATTCCTTCTCTTTTTTCAGATATGATACCTAACTTTATCCCGTCATCTGTGGGAATTTTTTTCTTTTTATCATTGTATGTAAGAACCGTAAGAAACCCTTTTTCCACAAGCCAGTCATTAACCTTATTTGCCGGTAACGGTTTCATTGCCGGATTTTCCGTCAATGCCAGCAAATTTCTCAAAAACTCCATTATGCCCAGGGGATAAAGAGGATATTCGTATTTTTCAAGCTGTTCGGGTGTTATTGAAAAAGGAATTTTTGAATCCGATTTATTGATACCGCCGTTTCTGATGACCTCATCAAGCACATCCGAAACACAAAACAGACATCTCGAAATTCGCACATTATTGACAATATCATCATCCGACACAGGCTCATCGGTAAGGGGATTTATACCCTTAGCAAGCTTGTCTATATAATTTTTCGCATGAGCAATAATTTTTAATTCTTCCATTACTGTTTTCTCCTGATTGTTTTAGATTTTCTACATTTTTCGATGATATTCACAAACAGTTTTGTGACACGATTCAATATAAACACACCCAATACTATTGACAATAATGAAAATACAAAATACATTAAACTACTGATGTTAAATCTATCTTTAAGCTTATTAAGGATTTCAAATACAAAAATATGCACAAAATATATTTCCAAAGTATACTTGCCAAGCTTATTCAGACAAGAAACTACAAATTTTCCAACACTAAACTTTTCAATAAAATTCGCTAAAACGGAAATTATCAAGCAAAGTCCCGGAACAATCAAAATAAAAGGATACCAGTATAATCCTAAGTTCCACAAATATGTTTCAAAAAACTTATTAAAAATATAAATCAGAACTATTCCGACCAACATAGCCGCCAGAACAACCGTTACATTCATTTTTGTTAATTTTTCTTTTTCTGTCGACAATCTTGCTACACACATACCTATAAAAAATATCGGCAATCTGGTAACTACAATAATCATATTATGATAATTCCAAAACGGTACTGAGATTAATAATAATAAAAAACCGATTACAAAAAGCTTTATATTGTTAGAAATCCTGTTAATTAAGCCAAATAAATATGGTGCTAACAAATAGAATACCCACAATGCACAAATATACCAATTAAAAGCCATTCCATTACGATTTGAAAAATACTCAATACAAAACAAATTGCCTATAATCGCCGGAATTGACATACTTTTAATAAGGATTTTATAAATAAGCCAGGCAACAATGAATATCAAATATGTAGGCATTATTCGCTTAAATCTTCTTTGCAAAAATTCATAAGCATTACTGTTTTTATTTAGTGAATAAAAGCATCCTATACCTGATGCAAAAAGGAAAATATCAACACCGCCATACCCTGAACTCTTAAAAGTTACAAGTATAGAAGGCATTTCAAAATTTATAATCAAGTGATGAAACACCACCCATAAAATAGCCAGTGCCATCCATACATTCCTCTTTTGAATAAGTTTTTTATATTCTAACATAAATGCTTTCCTTTCAAATACTACTGTTTTTTCTTAACCTTTCTTTTTGTTCCGTCAGGTTCGACTATGGTCATATTTTCAAGCTGTGAAACGAGATTTTTTTTGTAGGCGTTTATATACTGCCGTCTTAAATCCGCCTGCTCTTTTAATTCTTCCTCAGTGGGC
>JAZUIT010000314.1:0-2047 GCA_045642385.1 Acutalibacteraceae bacterium | reverse complement strand
TGATATGACGATTAAAAAAATTTCCAAATATGAAGAAATTTTTTCTGAATTTTCTACTACGATCGAAAACGAAAAATTTCCGGAAAACGGAATTAATATTAACGGCTATACCGCTTTGGATATACATAAGCTTGCAGGTTTTATGAATTATGCAGGAGTATATAATTTTTTGGTAACATTAAAAGAAAAACCTGAATCTGCAAAAGAAATAATAGAATCAGGTTTTTCAAGAAAGTAGGAAATAATTATGTCAATTTTCAAATGCAAAATGTGCGGCGGAGATATGGATGTTGCCGAAAAAGTATCGGTGGCAACCTGTCCCTATTGTAAAACGGCACAAACTGTGTCATTTGTAGATGATGAAAAGAAAATAAATTTACTTAATCGTGCAAATAAGCTTCGTATGAATTCTGAATTTGATAAGGCAGCATCAATATATGAACAAATAATTGCAGAGTTTCCTGATGATGCGGAAAGCTATTGGTGTCTTTGCCTTTGTAATTACGGCATAGAATATGTTGATGATCCTGCTACGTTCAAAAAAATACCGACTGTTCACCGTGCAAGCTTTTCAAAACTTCGTAAAGATGAAAACTATGAGCTTGCACTTGAAAATGCAGATTATCAGGCAACGGTTATTTATCAGAATGAAGCAAAAGAAATTGACAGGATTATGGGTGAAATACTGTCAATTTCGCAAAATGAGACTCCGTATGATGTTTTTATTTGCTATAAAGAAACGGATAATATAGGCAACAGAACACCTGATTCTGTTATGTCACAGGATATATATGATGCTTTAACCGCAAAAGGATATAAAGTGTTTTTCTCACGCATTACCCTTGAAGATAAATTGGGTATGCAGTATGAACCGTACATATTTGCAGCACTTAATTCCGCAAAGGTTATGCTTGCCGTAGGAACAGATTACGAATATTATAATGCGGTATGGGTGAAAAATGAATGGTCAAGATTTTTAAAGCTTGCGGCAAAAGATAAATCAAAAGTATTGATACCCTGTTATAAAGATATGGATGCCTATGATATGCCTGATGAGTTTAGTGGTTTACAGGCACAGGATATGGGTAAAATCGGAGCAATGCAGGATTTAATCCGTGGTATTGATAAGCTGTTAGGTAAAACAAGCGAACAATCGGAAAGGGAAAATCAGAAAAGCACATCCGATAATCCTTCCGTTGCATCATATCTTGAGCGTGCATTTATGTTTCTTGAAGACAGAAAATGGGGTGATGCAAATATTTATGCCGAAAAGGTGCTTGATATTGATCCCAAAAACGCAAATGCGTACCTTGTAAAATTAATGTCAAGTCTCTATGTAAATAAGCAGGAACAGCTTGAATTTTGTAAGGAGTCTTTTGATAATAATGAAAACTATCAGAAGCTTATTCGCTTCGGAGATGATAGGCTGAAATCACAAGTGAATGGTTATATAACTGCTATAAACAATAGAATTGCTGAAGAAAGACTTGAATTCAAGAAAAAATATCAAAATAAGTTACAAGCTTATTCAAAAATCGGAACGAAAATTTTGGTTTGTGACACAAATCAAACAATAGGCCTAAAATCAGATGGTACGGTGGTAGCAACAGGTGACAATTCTGTTGGTCAATGTAATGTTCAATATTGGAAAGATATTGTTGCGGTTGCTTATGGAGATAATTTTACAATAGGTCTGAAATCAGACGGCACAGTGGTAGCAACAGGTGACAATTCTGATGGTCAATGTAATGTTCAATATTGGAAAGATATCATTTCAGTTGCTTGTGGTCATTATTATACAGTAGGTTTAAAACTAGATGGCACAGTAATATCAACCCAATATAATGTACAAGATTTGAAGGATATCATTTCTATTGCTTGCGATAGACGTATTACGGTAGGTTTAAAATCAGATGGCACAGTAATAGCAAATCGTAACCAAGGTAGTGTACAAGATTGGCAAGGTATCATTTCGGTTACTGGTGGTGATTGTCATATAATTGGCCTAAAGTCAGACGGTACGGTTGTAGCAATAGGTGATAATGAT
>JAZUIT010000313.1:0-4500 GCA_045642385.1 Acutalibacteraceae bacterium | reverse complement strand
AAATGATTTCATTGACATTTTCCGTAAAATATTGTAAAATATTTGCAGTAAATTTTTAAGGAGAATTTTTGATATGTGGAAAAAAATTTTGGCAATTATTTTAACAATTACAACACTTTTGAGTATGCTTGCAGTTACAAGTTCAGCAACATATTCGCTTAAAAAGTCTGACGGTGTAACCGATAAGAATAACGCTTATCTTAGAGGTAACAAAACAGCAATTATTTATGTACCCGGTTATCGCTGTACAAATCTTTCAAGAGCCGTCACGGTGAACGGTGAAGAAAAGGAAATTGTTTGTTTCCCGGTAGGAACTGATTTATTTTCTGTAAATGACAGTAATTCCGGTATTGTTAATTTTATCCATGGTGCCGGAAATTTGCTTGTAAGTGCTTTTATGCTCCTGTTTGCTCAGGTGCAGTGTGATGACTTGGTTGTTTCACCCTCCGGCAGCTTCGGCCTTGCAGATATTTACAGAGATTTCTTTGATAAATGTATTGCAAAATACGGCGATAAATGTGATGTTATTATTTATGACTTTGACTGGAGAACCGACCTTTGCGAATCGTCAAAGGATTTACACGATTTAATTCAAACACAAAAATATAACAAAGTAATTATGGTTACTCAGAGTATGGGCGGTCTTGTTGCTTCCGGTGCCGCAAAGCTCCTTTGGGACGATAAACAGGATAACGACAGAACAAATGATGTTGAAGTTTATACGGTGAATATGGGTTCAACCGTTTTGGGCAGTTATGATTATTATGTTAATGCCGAAAGCTATGAAGGTATTAAAAAGTTTTCAATTGCCAATCTTTCATATCTTTCCGAAACTAACTTTATTACACATTCACAGCTTGCTGTACCTGTGGAGTATGCTACTTTGTTAGGCGGAAAATATGCATCTGCAAAAATTGAAAAAGCGGACGGCACAGTTGCTTATGAAAAAATTGACCCGCAAACCGCATTTAATGATTTAGTTAAAGTTTGTGACCACGGTGAAAATCTATTAAAAATGGAAAAATTCTATAATACCTGCATTTTTATAGATAATGATAATAACCCGGAAACAAGAAAAGTACATATTATGGAAGAATTAGGTGACCATTCATATTATGTTGCCGGCTTCGGTTACGGTGCACCCACTGAAATTCAGGTTAATTATATTGAGGATTCCGCGGGAAATCGTACTGCTGTAAGCTGTACGGAAATTGAAAGTGAGGATTTAAAAGTCGGCGACGGTTCTATTCTCCTTGACAGTTCAACTATGTGTATGTGCAGTCCGAAAACGACATTCTTAATGCCTTACAGTCATCAGAATGTATATTTCCACGAGGATTCTCAGTATCTTATGTACGATATTTTAACACATATTATCGAAAGTCCCGAAACTGATTTTGATTACACTGCTTCCGGACATCAGTATAAAGATTTATACCCGGCAGTAACGGATGATTGTACGGTTCAGTGTGAATCCTATCTTTATCATCAGGTTGCTAAGTATATCTTTGGTTTACTGGGTGTTGATATTTCAATGGATACCGCAGCAAATATATACAGAGCAATAGAAAAGGTTCTTGTTGCATTAAAAATACTGTAAGGTATTCTTATAAAAATTTAAAGAAAGTTTTTTCCTTGTACTGAATACTTATTTGCCCGTTTTGTTAAGGTATATTCAGCGTTATACTGATGAAATATAAATAACAAAGGAATTGAAATGTTATCAAAAGAAATAGAATATTTAATTGAAATTCTGTCCGATTTTATTCATGGCAGAAAGAGTAAAAAAAATGATTTTGTTGATATGTCCGCGGTGTTGGAATTTGCTCACAGACAACAGGTCGAAGCAATAATATACTACCAGCTTAAAGATTTTTTTATGGACGAAAATTTAACAAAAGCATATTCGCTCAACTGCTATTATTATACAAACAGAATGGTTATGTTGAAAAAAATCCATAATGCCTTTAAAGAAAAAGGAGTAAAATACTTGATTTTTAAGGGTACTGAAATTTCCGAGAGCTATCCTGTACCTTCATTGCGTTCAATGGGTGATTCGGATATTTTGGTAGGACTTGAAGATAAAGAGAAAGCACATAATGCTTTAACAGAATTGGGCTTTGAAAAATTCGGTCTTGATAACAGCGAATGGCATTACAGAAATAAGGGTATAGAGCTTGAACTGCACCACAGACTGCTCTTTGATGAAAAAGTGAACCTTGAATATCATAAAGAATTTACCGATACAGCATGGGATAATGTTACTACTGACGATGGTACAAAGTATCATCTTGATATTAATTTCCATCTTATATATTTAATTTTGCATTTAAGAAAGCATTTTATCAATTCCGGTGTAGGTTTCAGACAGTTTATGGATATTGTTCTTGTAGTGAAAAACAATGAAATCAATGTACCGTGGTTAAAAGAAAATTTAGAAAAACTTGAATTGCTTAGATTTACGGAATGTTGCTTTTATTTTTGTGAAAAGTGGTTCGGTGTTGAGATGCCGTTTAAGGCAGAAAACATATCCGAAGATTTCTTTGAAGAGTCAACATTAAAAATTTTAAATGACGGTGTATTCGGATATGACAATTCAGAAAACAGAGATAATACTCAAATTTATAAAATGCTTGTTTCAAAAAATGCGAATATTTATAAATTTAAGTATATTTGTGATAAAGTTTTTCCGCCTTATTGTGTTATGAAAGAAGTTGACAGATATTCATTTTTAAAGAAATGTCCTGTTCTTTTGCCGGTTGCATGGATATATCGCGTTGGAATATGTATTTTCAGAGGGAGCGCTATGTATGATTTTATAGTAAAATCTGCCCCCGTTAATATTTCTGAGAACGATATTAATAAAAGAAATAATTTGTTAAATGAGTGGGGTTTATAATAATTTTAAGCTACTGAATATTGAATAAAAACAAGCCGTAAGGTCAAATCAAAGACCCTACGGCTTTAATAATTTAGCGCTTATTTATTGAGTGAATCAACAATAGCTTTTGTATCACGGGCAATAACAAGCTCTTCGTTCGTAGCAATAACGAATACTCTTACCTTTGAATCGGGAAGAGAAATTTCGCCTTCCTTACTTTTTCTCAAGGTGGGATTAAGTTCTTCGTTGAATGTAACACCTAAATATGTAAGGTTTCTGCAAACATCAGCTCTCAAATCCTCAGTGTTTTCGCCGATACCGCCGGTAAATACGATGGCATCAACACCGTCCATAGCGGCAACATAACTACCGATAGTTTTGCGAACCTGATATTTAAGGATTTTACGGGCAAGAGCCGCTCTTTCATTACCTTCGTCAATAGCTGCGAGTAAATCTCTGTCATCACTCGAAACGCCGGAAATTCCGAGATAACCGGATTTTTTGTTAAGAATTTCAGCAGTTTCGGCAGGTGTCCAGCCCTCTTTTTCCTGTAAGTAAGTAATAACGGAAGGGTCAACGGCGCCGCATCTTGTACCCATAATAAAACCGTCAAGGGGAGTAAGACCCATACTCGTATCAATAACTTTGCCGTTCTTAACAGCTGTGATAGAAGAACCATTGCCTAAATGGCAGGTAACAATTTTTAAATCCTTAATATCCTTACCCATAAATTCAGCACATCTTGCACTTACAAATCTATGAGATGTACCGTGGAAGCCGTAACGGCGAACCTGATATTTTTCATAATATTCATAGGGAACGGGGAAGATATAAGCCTCGGGAGGCATAGTGCTGTGGAAAGCATTATCAAACACAACAACTTCGGGAACATCTTTACCGAATACTTCACGGCAGGCATTGATACCCTGAATATGTGCGTGGTTGTGGAGGGGAGCTAAGTCGCAAAGGCTTTCGATACCCTTGATAACTTCTTCATCAACGAGAACACTCTTATCAAACAAAGCACCGCCCTGAACTACTCTGTGACCGACAGCGGCAATGTCCGAAAGGTCATTAAGTACAGCATAATCGCCCTCCGTAAGAACTTTTTTAACTTCAAGGAAAGCCTCTGTGTGATTTTTAAGAGTAACATCATAGCCGAATTTTTTACCGTAAGCAGTTGAGCCGCTGATCGTACCGTCAATACCGATTCTTTCGCAAATGCCTTTTGCCATCATGCTCTCATCAGTCATATCAATAAGCTGATATTTTAATGATGAGCTTCCTGCGTTAATTACAAGAATTTTCATTATAATTCCTCCAATTTTCTCTTGTTATTTTTATCTATCTGTATTATTATATACATATATCAGATTTTTTTCAAGTCTTTTTTTTGTATATGGAGTGATATATTTGAAAGTTTTTGGCACAATAGCCGAATATAATCCCTTTCATAACGGTCATAAGTACCATTTGGATAAAATGAGAGAAGCCGGTGCAACGCATATTGTTGCTGTTATGTCGGGTAATTTTGTCCAAAGGGGTGAACCTGCAATATTTGAAAAACATATAAGAACCAAAACTGCTCTTGAAAACGGGGTTGACCTTGTTGTTGAATT
>JAZUIT010000312.1:0-6393 GCA_045642385.1 Acutalibacteraceae bacterium | reverse complement strand
CGAAACACATGCCGCTCTGCTTGAATTTTCCGCAATCGGCTTTTTGGGCGAAACTTACAATAGTTACGCACCTGACGGTGAAAAAGTTTTGGCTGTAAACTGGATTGATGAGGAAGATATTTCCAAGATTGATTGGATAGGTGTCGGTCAGACAAACAAGGAAAAATATTGCAAAATTCATGCTATTGCACAGGCAAACTTTTACTTGAATTGGTGGGCATATCAGCGTGAAGATATGAAGTCCGGCGAAGGCAGATTTATGACCATTCAATCCTTGATTGACGGAATTGATAACACAAGCCAAATGTACGACTTAATGCGCAGAATTTCTTACTCATGGTTTTACACCGATTACGACAATTGTAAAAAATACCATTTCGATCCGAGAAGTGAAAACTTAGGTGAGTTCCAGGGCGGAACATACGATTTCCTTTTCAACGAAGATTACGAAGATGTTATCAAACAACTGTTTAATGCTTCAAGCTCTGAAATTCTTTCAATGACCCGAAAACAAAAGGAAGAAAAAGGCGGTATTTGGGAGTCAACATTTACAGAGGTCGTTGATGTTACCGAGCAAACAATTGAAGTGAGATTTTTTGAAAACGAAGCTTTAAGATTTAAAGTTACTATGGACGGAGTTGAACATCTTTCTGAGCTTAAAGCACCTGTTTATACTGAACTGCCCCCTTATGACTTTTTTAAATAATCAATCGTAATTCAGTCGGTGCTGTCAATGCCTGACAGGCAACTTCAAAGATAATATGCTACAAACAGAGATACCGTTTGCAGAGCGAAACTCCCGAAGCCGCTCCACACCGTTAATTCGGCGGGCGGTATCTCTTATTCTATGTGTAAAACATCACTTCTATCCGCAATGACATTTAATCCGTCTGAATCCTTTTGATTGGGAATCGTCAACATAAGGCAGAGCTTATTATCCGTTATAATCAAATTTTATACACTGTTTTACATAATATAAATGGTTTTTCGGAAAAATATTTATTAATTAAATGTTTACAAAATATGTGTTGTAAAAAATATCAAAATGTGTTAATATATGGAAAATTGATGTATGCAGGAGGAAATATGGATTTAAGTTTCAGTTTTTTGTGGTCACAGATGATCGCAAATCCACTGCTGTTTATCGCTGTATTGCTCACACTTGCGGTAATACTTGTAAACGGCTGGACGGATGCGCCGAATGCAATAGCTACCTGTGTTGTCACCCGTTGTATGACAGCTCGAAGTGCAATACTTATGGCGGCAGTGTTCAACTTTTTGGGCGTTTTTATTATGAGTTTAATAAGTCCCACAGTTGCCGAAACAATAACAAAAATGGTCGACTTCGGCACAAATTCCCATGAAGCGATTGTTGCGCTTTGTGCCGCACTGTTTGCAATAGTAATATGGGCGGTTGTCGCATGGTTATTCGGTATCCCTACAAGCGAAAGCCACGCACTTATTGCCGGTCTTTCCGGCGGAGCGATAGCCCTGCACGGTAATTTGAACGGTATTAATTTCAGCGAATGGGTTAAGGTTTTGTACGGTCTTGTTTTGTCCGTAGTTTTAGGTTTTGTTTTAGGTTGGATAGTATGCAAAATCGTTATTAAGATTTTCCGCAAGGTCAACCGTCAGAAAACCGACACCACATTTACATTTGCTCAGATATTCGGTGCCGCCTGTATGAGCTTTATGCACGGTGCTCAGGACGGTCAGAAATTTATGGGCGTAATTCTTTTAAGCATTTTCCTTGTAAACGGACAGTCTACCGGTTCTGCCGCAATTGAGATGCCAATATGGTTAATGCTTCTCTGCTCCGTTGTTATGGGACTCGGTACTTCAATCGGCGGTAAAAAAATAATAAAATCCGTTGGTATGGATATGGTAAAGCTTGAAAAATTTCAGGGCTTTTCCGCTGACATTGCGGCTTCAATTTCCCTGCTTTTCAGTTCCGTTTTCGGTCTGCCGGTTTCCACGACCCATGCAAAAACCACTGCAATTATGGGTGTCGGTGCCGTAAAAAGATTTTCCGCAATCAACCTGTCAGTTGTTAAGGAAATGTGTTTGACATGGGTTCTCACCTTCCCCGGTTGCGGACTTATCGGTTATTTGATGACAAAATTATTTATGTTAATATTTTAAGTGAGGTAAAATTTTATGAGAGATAAAGCTGATAAATTGTATTTTGAAAATTTTGTTGCCGCTGCCGACTGTGCCTGTGATGCGGCTGAATATTTGATTGAATGTCTTGAAAATTTTGACAGAAGCAATTTGAAAGAAATGCTGCAAACCCTCCACAGCTACGAAACAAAGGCAGACGATAAAAAGCACGAAATGTCCGCCGCCCTTGCAAAGGCTTTCGTTACCCCCATTGACAGAGAGGATTTGGCGCTTTTGAGTCAAAATATAGACGAGGTTTCCGACTGTATTGAGGAAGTTTTGCAGGCAATTTATATGTACCGTATTCAGAGTATTCCTCATGAGGCTATTGATTTTGCAAAAAAAATCAAGAAGTGCTGTAACATTATGAAAGAAATGCTGGGTGAGCTTTCTAAGTTTAAAAAATCTTCAAAGCTTCACGATATGATTGTTGTATTAAACTCCATTGAAGAAGAATGTGACGAAATGTATTTAGAATCCACATATAAAATCGTCGATGTTTGCTCTGACCCCATAGAGGTTCTTTCATGGAGAGAGATTTATTATAAAATGGAAAAATGTGCCGACTCCTGCGAGCATGTAGGCGATTGCGTTGATATGGTTGTAATGAAAAACACCTGATATTAAAAATTTTTCGGGGATTGTGTCGAGATGTAAAAATCGTCGCAATCTCTTTTTCTTTATAATAAGCTGTGTATTATAAAGAAAATCGGCAATATATGTATTGAAATAATTGCAATTTGTGATATAATATTTTGTGTCAGGAGGTATGGGTATGGATAATATATTTAACGCATTAACGGCAACTGTTTTATTTGCCGGTGCTACCGTTGAAGTAGGTGCCAATCTTATTTACAAAAAGATATTGACAAATGACGGTATTAAAGATACCGATTTAAGAATGGTCGGCATCCATAAAGAATTTGAAAAAGTATATTCAAATTCTTTTATTCAAAACGGTAAAAAGTGGTATGATGAACACGAAAATACCGTTGTATATGTAACCTCCTCTGTTGGTGACACAATAACCGCAGATATATATATGAATGAAAACGAAACCGATTTATGGGTTATCTGCTGTCACGGCTATAAGTCAGTTCCGAGAGATTTCGGTGGTGTCGCCGAAGAATTTGAAAAAATGGGTTGTAATGTTCTTTTCCCGCATTTGCGGGGACATGGCAGAAGTGAATGTAAATTTGTGGGTATGGGTTGGTCTGACAGATTGGATGTTATCAGGTGGATTGATTATATAAACGAAAACTATCCAAATGCACAAATTATACTTTACGGTGTTTCCATGGGTGCTTCCTGCGTTATGATGACAACCGGCGAACAGCTTCCCGATAATGTAATATGTGCTGTTGAGGACTGCGGATATACATCCGTATGGGAAATTTTGCAGTATCAGATGAAAGAACGGTATAAAATTCCGGCTTTTCCTATTTTAAATAGAGTTTTACAGGTATACAAAAGAAAAACAGGTTTCGATTTAAAAGAAGCTTCCGCTTTAAATCAGGTAAAAAAATCCAATACCCCTACCCTGTTTATCCATGGCGAAAACGATACTTTTGTTCCCTGCTATATGATGAGAATGGTTTTTGAAGCCGCAAGCTGTGAAAAGGAAAAGTACATTGTTCACGGTGCAGGTCATGCAGGTTCTATGCTGACAGCCGGCGAAGGTTACTTTGAACGAATAAACAGCTTTGTAAAAAAATACATAAAACAGCCCGAATAACCTAAAAATATGCACAAATATACAAAATATGCCTAAATTTTGTATATAGTATTGAAAATTCACTTAATGTATTATATAATATTAAAAACATTTTTCGGAGGTTTGGTAATTAATGAAAAAAGTTTTTATTGACGGTTCGGCAGGTACTACCGGATTGAGGATTTTTGAACGCTTTCAGAATAGGAAAGACATCGAGCTTTTAAAAATAAATCCCGAGCTTAAAAAAGACCCTGCGGAAAAGATTAAAATGTTTAGTGAGGCTGATATTGCGTTTTTGTGTCTGCCTGATGCGGCGGCTATTGAAGCGGCAGAGCTTGCGGACAAAACAGATGTAAAATTAATTGATACTTCCACCGCCCACAGAACGGCTGAGGGTTGGAGCTACGGTTTTCCCGAATTATCCGAAAGCCACAGAAAAAATATTGAAACAGGTAAAAGAGTTGCCGTTCCCGGTTGCCATGCCAGCGGTTTTCAGTCTATTGTATACCCCCTGGTTTCTCAGGGAATTATAGGAAATGATTATCCTTTGGCGGTGACATCAATCACCGGTTACAGCGGCGGCGGTAAAAAAATGATTGCCGATTATGAAGCCGAAAAAAGACCCGATGATTTTTCATCTCCCCGACTGTATGCCCTCACCCAGGAGCATAAGCATTTAAAGGAAATGAAATTTGTCTGCGGACTTAAAAATCCTCCGATGTTTTTACCTTATATCGGGGATTATTACAGCGGTATGCTGGTAACTGTTCCGATTATCAGGGATTTTATGAAGGATAAATTAAGCGTAAATCAGCTTAAAGAGTTTTTCATAGAGTATTACAAAGGTCAGAAGCTTGTTGGTGTTGGTGAAAATGAAGCTATTTTAGGTTCAAACAACCTTTCGGGCAGGGATAATATGAAAATATTTATTGACGGTAACGACGAAAGAATTATTGTAAGCTCCCGGTTTGATAACTTAGGTAAGGGTGCCTCCGGTGCGGCTATACAATGTATGAATATTATGTTAGGAGTAGAAGAGACAGAAAGTCTCGAATATTGATTATGATTGAAGTAACAGGCGGCGTATGTGCCGCAAAGGGCTTTAAAGCCTCCGGTGAACATTGCGGAATCAGAAAGAATAAAGAAAAAAAGGATATTGCACTTGTTGTAAGCGAGAAAAAGGCTTCTGCGGCAGGTGTATATACCACTAATCTGTTAAAGGGTGCTCCCCTGCTTGTAACAAAAAAACACATTGCGGACGGTTACGCACAGGCTATTATCTGTAATTCGGGTAATGCAAACACCTGTAATTCCGACGGTGTGGATATTGCCGAACAAACCTGCGAACTTGTTTCCAAGGTTACAAAAATTCCGGCTGACGATGTTATTGTTGCATCTACCGGTGTTATCGGTTTACCGATGAGCATTGAACCGTTTGAGAAAAACATTGATTTACTTGTGAATAATCTTTCGGAAAACGGCGGTAAAAATGCTTCCAAAGCAATACTTACCACCGATACATTCAGAAAAGAAATTGCCTATTCCTTTGAAATTGACGGCAAAACCTGCACAATAGGCGGAATGGCAAAGGGTTCGGGTATGATTCATCCCAAAATGGCTACCATGCTTTCATTTATTACAACGGATGCGGCTATTTCTCCCGAGCTTTTGCAAAAAAGCCTTTCCGACAATGTCCAGGATACATTTAATATGGTGAGCGTTGACGGCGACACCTCCACAAATGATATGGTATGCGTGCTTGCCAACGGTATGGCAGGTAATGAAATGATTACCGAGGAAAACGAGGCATACAGAATTTTCAACGATGCTTTAAAGGCGGTTATGTCCGTACTCTGCAAGGAAATTGCAAAGGACGGTGAGGGTGCCACAAAGGCGCTGACCTGCATTGCAAAAAATGCTAAGGACAAGGCTACCGCAAAGACAGTGGCAAAATCGGTTATCTGCTCAAATCTTTTCAAAGCTGCTATGTTCGGCGAGGATGCAAACTGGGGTCGTGCCTTGTGTGCGGTAGGTTACAGCGGCGCTGACATTGATATAAATAAGGTTGATATTGATTTTGAAAGCCGTGCGGGTGTTGTTCCGGTTTGCAGAGGCGGTATGGCACTTAATTTTTCCGAAGAAAAGGCTAAAACCGTTCTCTCTGAAAATGAAATTACCGTCATTGTTAATCTTAATGACGGCGACAGGCAGGCTATTGCCTGGGGTTGCGATTTAACCTATGATTATGTAAAAATAAACGGAGATTACCGTACCTGAAAAGAGGGAAATTATGCAGGAATATTCAAACAATCAGCGCGCCGAGGTGCTTACACAGGCACTTCCGTATATAAAGAGATATACGGGCAAGATAGTCGTCGTCAAATACGGCGGCAACGCCATGATAAACGAACAGCTCAAGCAGCAGGTGATGGAGGATATCGTTCTGCTTCACCTGATCGGAGTTAAAATAGTGCTCGTTCACGGCGGAGGGCCGGAAATCAGCGAGCTTATGGACAAGG
>JAZUIT010000311.1:0-4907 GCA_045642385.1 Acutalibacteraceae bacterium | reverse complement strand
CAACCTGTAAGCTTAACATTAATTAGAAATTTCTATTAGTTAGGAGTTAGGAGTGAGGAGTTAGGAGTTAAGGGTGGGCAAAGCCCACACCTATTATTATTGAAGAATTAATAATGAATAATTAAGAATTGACGGTGGGTTTCACCCACGCCCATTGTAATTGCTTTATCAAAGCTGCATCTAACATTTTACAATGACATTTTGCTTTGCAAAATGCACCGAAATTCCTAATTCCTAACTCCTAACTCCTCATTGAATTAAAAATGGAGGTGGGGTAATGCCCTCACAAAATGTAATATATTCAATCAACGGTCCGGTTGTAACGATAAAAGGAAAAACAAAGCTGTCAATGCTCGAAACGGTTTATGTAGGTGAGCAAAGACTTATCGGCGAGGTTATTTCAATTGATGATACTATGACCACGATTCAGGTTTACGAGGAAACGACGGGATTAAAACCCGGTGAGCCTGTATATTCCACAGGAAGTCCCATGTCCGTCACATTGGGACCGGGAATTATAACCAATATATTTGACGGAATTGAAAGACCTTTGGGCGCAATAAAAGAAAAATCAGGAGCATTTATCAGCAGAGGCTCCGAAATTTCCGCTCTTGATGAAAAGAAAAAATGGGATGTAAAGCTTACTGTTAAAGTCGGTGATAAGCTTAACGGCGGTGACATTTATGCCACCTGTCAGGAAACCCCTGTCGTTGAACATCGTATAATGTTAAACCCCTTGCTTTCGGGTACTGTTACCGAGGTGAACGGGGACGGAAAATATACAGTAAACGATGTAATTGTAAAAATCAGGGACGAGAATAATAAGGTTCACGAGCTGACTTTGTGTCAGAAATGGCCTATCAGAACTCCCCGACCGGTTAAAAACAGATTACCGGCACAAAAGCCCCTTATCACGGGACAGAGAGTTATTGACACCCTGTTCCCTATAGCAAAGGGCGGTTCTGCCGCAATACCGGGGGGCTTCGGTACAGGTAAAACTATGACACAGCACCAGCTTGCAAAATGGTGCGATGCGGACATAATTATCTATGTCGGTTGCGGTGAGCGTGGTAACGAAATGACTCAGGCACTCAATGAGTTCAGCGAGCTTATTGACCCGAGAACAGGTAAACCTCTTATGGACAGAACGGTGCTTATTGCAAACACCTCAAATATGCCTGTTGCCGCCCGTGAAGCTTCAATTTATACAGGAATTACCCTTGCGGAATATTACCGTGATATGGGTTATCATACCGCACTTATGGCGGATTCAACCTCCCGTTGGGCGGAGGCTTTGCGTGAAATCTCCGGACGGCTGGAGGAAATGCCTGCGGACGAAGGTTTTCCGGCATATTTGCCGTCAAGACTTTCCGAGTTTTACGAAAGAGCAGGATATTCCGAAACACTTTGCGGCGGTGAGGGCTCAATAACACTTATCGGGGCAGTTTCACCACAGGGTGCGGATTTTTCCGAGCCTGTCACACAGAATACAAAAAGATTTACACGGTGCTTCTGGGCATTGGATAAATCCTTAGCTTATGCAAGACATTATCCGGCTATCAACTGGAATATGAGTTACAGCGAATACACAGGCGAGCTGTCACAGTGGTACAGAGATAATATTTCCGAGGATTTTATGGCTTGCCGTGAGGAAGCCTGCAAAATATTACTCGAAGAAAACTCCCTTATGGAAATTGTAAAGCTCATCGGTGCGGATGTTTTGCCCGACGACCAAAAGCTCACAATTGAAATTGCAAGGGTAATCAGAGTAGGATTTTTACAGCAGAACGCATTCCACAAGGATGACACCTATGTGTCGCTTGAAAAGCAGTTGAAAATGCTGAAAGTAATCCTGCATCTGTATCACGAAAGTGCAAAAGCGGTTGCAAATCAGATACCTATTTCGGAAATTCTTGCAACAGACTTATTTAACTTACTTGTAAAAATGAAGTACGATGTGCCTAACGATAAAATTGAAATGCTTGACGATTATATCGGCATTATTGATAAGGCGTTGGCACCTCTAATCAGCAGAGAGTTTTAAGGAGTGAATTTGAATGATACTTGAATATAAGGGTTTAAGTCAGATAAGCGGCTCTCTTGTTGTATTGCAGGGTGTAAAGAATGCAAGCTATGATGAAATGGTGATTCTTACCTCGGATGACGGTACTGAGCGTGAGGGCAGAATAGTCCGCATTGACGGTGATAAAGTTGTAATTCAGGTGTTCGGCGGAACAAAAGGTATTTCCATGGTAAATACAACCACAAGATTACAGGGACATCCCATAGAAATGTCCCTTTCACCCGAAATTTTGGGCAGAACCTTTGACGGTTTGGGACATCCCATTGACGGTTTAGGTGAAATTTATCCGCAGGAAAAAAGAGATGTAAACGGTTCGCCCATCAACCCGGTTTCAAGAGTTTATCCTCAGAATTATATAAGAACCGGTATTTCTTCCATAGATGTTCTGGCAACTCTTATCAGAGGGCAGAAGCTTCCCATTTTTTCCGGTTCGGGAATGAAGCACAATGAGCTGACGGTTCAGCTTGTAAGACAGGCTTCAATCGCAGACGGGGAGGATTTTGCAATAGTTTTTGCCGCGATGGGTGTTAAAAACGATGTGGCGGATTATTTCAAAAGGTCATTTGAAAATGCAAATGTTATGGACAGGGTTACAATGTTTATAAACCTTTCCAGCGACCCGATTATAGAAAGAATTATTACTCCCCGTTGTGCATTGACGGCGGCAGAGTATTTAGCTTATGAATTGAACAAACATATCCTTGTTATTATGACTGATATGACAGCTTATGCGGAGGCTTTGCGTGAGTTCAGCTCCTCAAAGGGTGAAATTCCCGGCAGAAAAGGCTTCCCCGGTTATTTGTATTCCGACTTTGCTTCTCTTTACGAGAGAGCAGGTATTGTGGACGGCAAGCAGGGCTCTGTTACACAGATACCCATTCTCACAATGCCCAATGATGATATTACCCACCCCATACCTGACCTTACAGGTTACATTACTGAGGGTCAGATAGTTCTTGACAGAGGACTTGATTATTCGGGAATTTATCCGCCCGTAAGTGTGTTGCCGTCACTTTCAAGACTTATGAAAGACGGTATCGGCGAAGGCTTTACAAGAAAAGACCATTCCGCCGTTGCCAATCAGCTTTTTGCAAGCTATGCCAAGGTTCAGGATGCCAAGGCACTTGCTTCTGTTATCGGTGAAGATGAGCTTTCCGAAACCGATAAGATAATTATGGAATTCGGCAGAAAATTTGAAGAGGTTTTCTTAAATCAGGGGGACAGAACAAACAGAACAATTGACGAGTCCCTTGATTTGGGTTGGGAATTACTTTCAATGCTTCCCCGTGAGGAGCTTGACCGTGTGGACGATGAAACACTTGACGAGCATTTTAAAAAAACAGGCGGTGAGCAGTAATGGCACAGCAGGTTTTCCCTACAAAGGGTAATTTAATCAATACAAAAAAGTCCTTGGAACTTGCAAAATTAGGTTATGATTTGCTTGACAGAAAAAGAAATATTCTTGTTAATGAAATGATGGGTAAAATTGATGCAGCATCCGAGCTGAGAAAAAATATTAAAGATGAATACAAAAAAGCATATTTTGCATTACAGTTTGCAAATGTAACCTTAGGTTCTTCAAATATAAATGCGGTGGCGGTTCCGGTGGATGACAGCTTAACCGTAGAGCATAAAAGCATTATGGGAGTTGAGCTGCCTGTTTTGAAGCTGAAAAGGAGAAACGAAAGAGCATATTACGGCTTGCAGTTTACAAATTCTTATCTTGACGAAGCTTATATGGCTTTTGAAAGAGTAAAAGTTATGACTGTTGAGTTGGCAGAGCTGGAAAACTGCGTGTGCAGTTTAGCACAGGCTATGAAAAAAACTCAGAAAAGAGCAAATGCGCTTAAAAATATTGTAATTCCCAAGCTTGAAACCACAAGCAGATTTATAACAGAAGTTCTTGATGAAAAGGAAAGAGAAGATTTTTCAAGAATGAAGGTTGTAAAAAACAGAATAGAGTGAAATGCCTTTAAACTTTTTGTTTTCGTATTGACAAACAACTTATCTTTATGATAAGATACTAATGGAATAATGATTTTGGGGAAGGAGTTTTTTATATATGAAAAAACGAGTAGTTTCCGTATTAATGACAGTAGTAATGATTTTAGTGATTTTTCCTCTGTCAGTATTTACAGTAGGAGCAGAGATTGACGCACCCGTAGTCACATTTACAGCTCCGGATGAGATTGTCCTTGTTGATAATAAAATTCCCAAAAACAAGGAAATTAAGTTTGTATCAGACAGAGAATTGACGAGTGTTTCGCTCGATTATGCCGGCGGTGTAAGTGTGGGTGAAGTTGAAAGGACAGGTAACGACTATACATGGAAGACTGTTTCATCCACTCCGGAAATCGGTGCAAGTTATTTAACATTTACAGTTACTTATGTATATAACGCAAAGACATATTCAAAGAGCGTATATTCGATTTTGAAAACTTCTTCCGAAGCATATATAAGTGATGGCGACAGATTGCAGTATAATTGGAGTAACGGTACTATTTTTAACACGGGTAAATATTATTCACACATAGATACGATTGTTACCTTGAACGGTTCAACCGGCGGTGCATCGTTTGTTTTCGGTAATACTGTTGAACTCGACGGCGGATACGGCACAGCCGGAATGGCTGATGTATTCGCACCGACGGGTATATATTATGTAGACAGGTCACTTTATTCGGATTTATCTGAGATTCCCGGTATGGGTCTTTCGTTTGAATTTAAAATTATCGAACATAAAGAAGGAAGCTACAATTACGGTACAGGTATTGCCACGGATCCCGGTATATCCGGTGACAAAGCGTTCACATTGTTTTCTGAT
>JAZUIT010000310.1:0-3278 GCA_045642385.1 Acutalibacteraceae bacterium | reverse complement strand
TATTCCCGGCAGTATATCCTTTGTCCCGTCCGTGGCAGGACTTATAATTTGTGCGGAAATTGTAAAAAAAATAATAAATTAACAAATTTTTCAAAGTATTTTTTATTGACTTAAAACTTACATACTGTTATACTATATTATAGATGTAAAAACGGAGGTAAAAATATGGCTGAGAAAAAGAAAAATAAGGCTCCGCAGATTGTATGCGGCTGTATCGTTCTTGCGGCAATAGTTGCAACCTCGGCTTATGCCATAAAGAATTTTAAAAATCCCATAAACCTTAACTCAACAACGGAAATTCCGACACTTGACCCCAACCAGACAACCATGGCAGGTGATTACCGGGATGCTTACGGAAGCTACGATTTGTTTGACACCACTCAGGCACCGGATTTCAACCAGCTCCCCATTGAAGAGGAAGAAGAATTCGTTCTGGACGACCAGGAGGATACGCAAAACTTCCAACAAGGCGATTGGAATAATGCAACTTACGATAACTCTCCTGTTTACCAAAATACTAAATCATCTTATCAGACGACCACTGCTCCTCATAAAGCACAAACCGAACATACAACACCAGTTTATGAAAAAACTACCACAACAACTGCTGCATCAACAACGGCTCCGGCAAAAACGAAAAAGGATACCGGTGTATGGGGTTATTGGTTCAACAAGGATCAAAAGTATTTCTTTACTTCAAAGGATTCATGGCAGAGAAGTTTTGGATTCAGCAAAGTTTACGATGATTTCGCACCTGTCATTCAGTTTTTCTATGATACGGAAAGATTTAAGTTTACATACGGTCAATATGATTGGATGATACAGCTTTGGAAAGGTCAGTACGGCTATGTAATGATCGGTTCGGAAATAGGCGTATATACAAGGCCAAAGGGCAGCAATGTTGATTTTTATGACTGTGCTAAGGATGAAGACTGTCTTAAAATGAAAATGAAGCTTCTGCGCAAAAATTCAGAAGTACTTTTTGACAGACCTGAGGGTTACTATTGGTGGATGACGGGATTTGTTCCGGGAACACTTGACAGATTTTCAGACCGCTCTGAGCTTCAGATGATTGCCACAATTACATTTAAGGATGCTACAATGCGTAATTTAGCACTTGCAGCCATGAAAGAAAACGGATTTGTTGAAAAATCAAAATGGGTTGAACCTAAGCTTGAATACGGTAAAAAATTCACAGGAAAGAAGTATTACACCGTTTCAGGAAACTCAATCAGCTTTACATGGCAGTAAAATGATTACAGCTTGGTAAAATTTAATTAATTTTTAAAAAAACAGTTGACATCCGGTTTTCGTTATGATATAATGTTTACAAATTTATGGGAATTATATAAATGAAAGGATTTTGGTTATTATGAAAAAGTTTTTAAGCATTCTCTTGTCAGTTATACTTGCTTGCTCGGCAGTACCTATGGTATTTGCAGTTGAGGACAGTAATAATGACGCAGAAGTTCAGGTTGCAATTCAGGAAGCAATTGAGAATGAGGGCATTGATAATGAGCAGCTCCTTGCTCCCTTAGACGGTGCAAGTAAATTCTCAATCGACACTGCTTTAAATTATGTTAAATTGCTTGACTTTGAAGGTCTTGCAGATTATGTTGCAACTTTCATTAATGTTAACAACATTATTGCTATTGTTAACAATGCACTTGAAAAGATTACCGGTATTCAGTTTGATGATTTATTTGATCCGGCTTTGTTAAACTTCAATGATATTATTGCTACTCTTGCTGATATCGTAACAGACTTATTCGGAAATATCGGTATTGACCTTTCTAAGGTTACAGATACTATCAGCAACAGTCAGTTCTTAAATTTTGTTGCAGGTCTTTACACAGGCGGTGACGGTGAAGTTACAACAGAAGAGCCTGAGACTACAGAACCTGAAACAACAGAACCCGAAACAACAGAGCCTGAGACTACTGAACCTGAAACAACAACAGATGTTATCAATAATGATGAGCCTATTCCCCAGACAGGCGTTAAGAATATGGGAATTGCAGCTTTCGCAGCTATCACAGTAGCAGCCGGTGCAGCTTATGTTCTTACAAAGAAAAAGGATAAATAATTAAATAATCAAAATAATCAAACACCTGTGCTTGAAAAAGTGCAGGTGTTTTTGTTGTTCATTTGATACTCTTAATAATTGAAAATCAGCCATCCTTATTCTCAATTCGTAGTCTGCTCACATTTTACAAATTGAGAATAAATAAACTGCCGCCGGAAATTTATTTTGAAAACTTCCGGCGACAGTTTGCTTTTAATTATTTCTTGATTTTAATTGTACAGATTTCAAAAGGTTTGATATTCAAAGTGAATTTGTTATCTTTTATTACAATTTCTTCAAGCTCATTTTCCATGAGGTCACAGATATAAGCCTTACTTACATCAAATCCGACTTCAAATTCCGCATTTGTGCGTCTGTTGTGTGCTTCGTAAGCTCTTATAATATATGCTTCGTCATCCTCAGCCTTTTTGATTGTTTCAACAACAACATTATCATTTGAAACTTTTAAAGCAGAAAAACTATCAGCAAGCTTACCGTTATTTGCGCTTACACTTAACGCTGTCATAGGATTATTTAAATCGTAAGCCTGTTTAATCGTGCCGGCTTCCTTAAAGCTTCCTGCATGTGGGAAAATTGAATAAGTAAATTTATGCTTACCCTGGTCGGCAACCTCATTAGGATATGTAGCACATTTCAATAAAGTAAGTCTTATATTACCGTCATGAATATCGTGACCGTATTTACAGTCATTGAGAATGGAAACACCGTAACCGTCCTCTGAAACATCGGCAAATTTATGAGCGCAAACCTCAAACTTTGCATAGTCCCATGAAGTATTCCTGTGAGTGGGTCTTTCAACATTACCGAACTGAATATCATAAGTTGCCTTATTAGCATTAATATCAACAGGGAAAGAAGTTTTTACAAGCAAATGGTCTTGGTGCCAGTCCACATCATTTTCAAAATCCACTCTTGTAATATCATTGTACAAATAAATATTTTGAGTAAAGGTTGATTTTAAGAATTTTTTGGTAATTTTCAAACCTGCTCTTGCACCCTCATCAACCGACTCAACAGAAACAACTTCATCAATATCCCAGTGCTTTTCTTCGTAATAATTTGAAATTTCCCAGGCATCATACTCCTTGGGATAATCTTCAAATGCAGAAATAACATTACCCCTCTCGCCTGCTTTGAGGATTTCTCTGTCATTTTTCTTATCGTAAAATCTCGTGAATGCACCGGTTTTATC
>JAZUIT010000309.1:0-1749 GCA_045642385.1 Acutalibacteraceae bacterium | reverse complement strand
TAATATTTTTGATATCAGTACTATGCCGATATTAAAAGATGTGACATTAGTATCAAGAGATTTGAGTAGCAAAACTGAGGTATCAAATGAAATATCCTCTTTATTTCAATCCATAATAAATCGTAAAATGTATATTTTTGTTTTATGTACTATTTTAATATTGTTTATATTATTTATTGTGTTATTATACTTTGATGTAGGCAGAAAGAATATAAAGCGTAAGAAATTGTAAAAATTTTAGAAATAAGTATCAATATGCTCTGCAGGAGCTTAAGAAAAGGGGTTAAATATATGAAAAAAACAGCAAAAAAAATTATAGCCGTTATTTTAACGGTGATCATAGCATTGTCTGCTATGATAAGCGTATCCGCAGCAGATTTAAAGCGTACAGATCTGCTAACCACAAGCTTTGGAAAGTTTACTGCCGCCGATGTTGATGAAACGATATATCCGACTATCGTTCTGCCGGGTTTAAGCTTTTCAAAATTTTATGTAAAAGATGAAAACGGTAACAGATTAAAGGGTTCTGACGGTAAGGATTTGTATTCCGGTTCTTTTGTAGTTGACAAGGACAAATTAAAAAAGGAAGAGCTTCCCAAAATTATTTTGCCCTTGTTAAAATCAGTTATTACTCAGTCGGATAAAGGCTTGTCGGATTGTGTTTATGATTTGCTTACATATTATACGCAGTATTCTCTCTGCGATAAAAGCGGCAAATTGATTCACGACCTTGAATTGGAAACCTACGATTATCCTATGTCGGGTATGGACGAGGAAACGAAAGACTATTATTTTGATAATATGCCGATTAATGATTTCACAAGATTTGTCGGTGAAGATATGATTTATATATACACCTACTGTCCTTTCGGTGAGGTTAATGACCAGGCACAAAAGCTTGATGATTATGTCGATATGGTATTAGAACAGACAGGGGCAGAGAAAGTTAATCTGTTTACCATGAGTATGGGTACAACAATTATGACCGCTTATCTTAATTTAGATAAAGACGGTAGTATTTTCAAAAAGATTAACAAGATTTCAAATGTCGTTCCGATGTTTAACGGAAACGAAGTTATTACAGAATTGCTTGCAAGAGATTTTGTAAAGGATATGAATTTCTATAACTGTGATTTCATTCCCACACTTACTTACGGACTTATGGGTAACAGAAGCTTAGGATATATCCTCAATTTTGTTGCACAAATTCTCCCCGAAAAGGTTCGTCAGGCAATAGGTGTGAAAATGTATGATGCACTTGCAAATGCTTTCCAATATTCTTCTCAGGCTTGGACCATGGTTCAAAGCAACAGATATGAAGAATTGCGTTCAAAACTGCTTATGTCAGATGAATGTAAAGAGCTTCGTGCAAATACCGATAAATTCTACGATGCACAGAAAAATGTTATCGCAAATTTAATTAAAGCAAAAGAACAGTACGGAATTGATATATACAACTTTGTAGGCTACGGCACTTGTTCAGAGGTTTCGTTCTCATCACTGTTCTGTCTTATCAATTCAAATGCAGAAACAAATTCCGACTGTCTTGTTCCTCTTTCATCATCAGCACCGGGAGTAACATATTGCTCAAGAAATCAGACGCTTTCCGATGAGTATATAAACAGTCTTGAAACAACAAAGTATGTGTCCCCCGATAAAACTATTGATGCATCCACATGGTATTTCAGAGATACAACATGGTTCTACAATGATCAGGTTCATTGGGCAGCCGGTAATGATGCTGTCCTT
>JAZUIT010000308.1:0-3083 GCA_045642385.1 Acutalibacteraceae bacterium | reverse complement strand
CTTCAAGCAGCGGACGGATATATTTTAAACCGCCGTTTGCAAGCTTGTTGAACAAATCCACAATAGCAGACGGCAACCATAAAAACAGGAAAAATCCGATAATAAAGCTCAACACAATAGATACTACTGATATAACCGCCATCATTTTCGGACCGAAGTGGTCGCTCAGCCATTTATCAAGCTTTGACATATTTTCTTCTTCGGCGGTGATGTCGTCAATAGTTGTTTTTTCTGCCGATTCCATAAGGCAGGAATAGCCCAAAATCAAAGACTCCACAAAATTTACAACACCGCGAATAACCGGTTTACCTAAAATCGGGTACTTGTCCTTTATGTGCTTTACATCCTTTTCGGAAGTTTCAATTGAACCGTCAGGCATACGCAACGACATAGCACAACCTTTGGGACCCTGCATCATTATACCCTCAATAAGTGCCTGTCCGCCTACGGAAACTCTATTCTTGCTCATCTACTAAACCTCTTTCCTCTTCTTCTGTGGGAATTGAATCAACGGGAAGCACAATAGTCACCGTTGTGCCCTCACCCAATTTACTGTTAATATTAAGCTCACCGTCATGCAGACGGACAATCTCATCCGCAACCGCAAGACCAATTCCCGAGCCTCTTACAGTATTATTATTTTTGAAAAATTTCTCCTTGACATGGGGTAAGTCCTCCTCGGAAATACCGCATCCGTCATCACTGATAATTATTTCTATCTTATTATCCTCCCTGAATTCTGCAAGAAGAATAATTTTACCGCCCTGTTTTGTATATTTCATAGAGTTATCAAGGATATTGACAAACACCTGCTTAATTCTGTCCGGGTCACCTGTCATGGGAGCCGCAAAATGCGGTGCTGTATACACGACCTCAATACCGTCCCTTGCCGCCCTTTCCTTGAAAACAAAAACGGTTTCATCAAGCTCTGCCAAAACATCAATTTTCTTTGTATGCAGAACCATATTTCCTCCCTCCATACGGGAGAAATCCAATAAATCTTCAACCATACCGGTAAGCCTTCCGGCTTCATTTATTATAACCTGCATACCTTTTTTTGACATTTCCGGGTCGGTTTCCCCGATTTGCAAAAGTGTCTCGCCCCAACCCTTAATAGCTGTCAAAGGTGTCCGCAGTTCATGAGAAATGGTAGAAATAAAATCATTTTTCAATCTGTCTGCCTGACTTATTTCTTTGGTCATATTATTAAAGGTTTTATATAAATCCCCGATTTCATCACGGTATTCATAATCATCGAGCTGTGCATCCAGGTCGCCCTCCGCAAACTGCTGAGCAGTTACATTGACAGCTTTTATAGACTTTGCAAGTGATGATATGAAAAGAAATCCCAGCACAAGCAACAGCGCGATAAAAATTAATGATATTGAAAAAATTGAAATCGTAAGCCTTATAAGCTGCATATCAACATCCCTGAGAGAGGAAATAAACCTCACCGCTCCGCCGGAACTGTTGAGCTTCACAGTTTTTGCAATAATCTTTTCGCCGTCATCATTTTTCCCTATCCATTCATAACTGCCGGTTCCCGATTGCATTGCCATACTGTAATCTTTTGCATTGACCTTTTCTTTTTGCTTAATTCCTGATGAAGATACAATAACCTTACCGGATGAATTTATAACCCATACTTCAATCTGACCCGACTTGTTAAATGAATCGACAAAGAATTTTGCAGAATTTAAAAACTCAGCCGAATTTGTATCAATATCCGTAAAATACGAAATTGCCACATCGGAAGCGCTTGAATTAATAAAATTCTTTGCGGTTTCATAATATGTATTTCTGATAAAAACACATATACAAATCGACACACCGATTATAGATACAGTAAAAATAAGGAAAACGCTCAAAAGCCACCTGCGGATAATTCCCGTATTAAATTTACTTTTATCTGTTATTCCCATCTGTAACCAATACCCCAAACAGTTATTAAGTATTTAGGAGACGAAGGTTTGTCCTCAATCTTCATTCTTATTCTGCGAATATTTACATCCACAACCTTGTCATCACCGAAATAATCATTTCCCCATACTTTCTTTAAAATATCAGTCCTCGAAATTGCCGTACCGGGGTTTTTAAAGAAATATTCGATTATCTGAAATTCAAGCTGTGTAAGTTCAATTTCTTTTCCGTTCTTATAAAAAGTTCTGCTTTTTGTATTTAACTCAAAATTTCCTAATTTTATAATTGCATTCTCCTGATTACCGCCGGAGGAACTGTTCATTGCAACTCTCCTGTAAATTGCATCAACTCTTGCCATTAATTCAGAGGGAGAAAACGGCTTTGTAACATAATCATCGGCACCGTACAATAATCCTGTAACCTTATCAATTTCCTGTGTTTTAGCCGTAAGCATAATTATACCGATATTACTGTTCTTTTCTCTCAAAGTTTTACAAACCTGCAAGCCGTCAACATTCGGCATCATAATATCAAGTATTGCAACATCTATTTGTCCGTCGTTATTATCATATTCCTTTAAAGCAATTTCACCGTCAGCAGCTTCTACCACATCATAACCGCTTCTTTTTAAATTAATTACTATAAAATCACGGATTGAAGTTTCATCCTCTGCTACAAGTACTCTCTTCACTGTATATTCCCCCTTACTTATTTATTAATTTAAAATTAGTTTCTATATACTTTGCGGTTATGCCCAAATCATAACCGTACTCGGTCAGAGCATAGGCAAATACACTTTCATCTGTTTGTTTAAGTAGTGTGTACTTTTTTTCCTCGGTGCTGTCCCATTCATTTATATTAAATTCGTAAACTTTCATTATTTCATAAGAACCAAAGTAGTCATTATGCAAAACAGTCAGAGATTTTTCAGCCTTATTATATGACAGACTTACACTATTTTCCAGCGTACCCGGAATATGAAGAATATACTTACCGTACAAGTCAACGGCACTCGTTTTTACTTTATAAAGCTCTTTATTGCTGTAATGCATCCATGTTATGCAATCGTAGTCAACTATATTTGAGGTACTCGAATTGGATAATTCAAAGCTTTGAACCGGTACATCAATTTTTTTATCATTATTTATATCGGTTAAAGGAAC